>NZ_JALPKQ010000010.1:0-143929 GCF_051383655.1 Geodermatophilus sp. CPCC 205761 | reverse complement strand
TGGCCCGCCCTCACCCGCGTCGTCTGAGAGCCGGCCGAAGGGCAGAAATGGCCATTTCTGCCCCGGACGGCGACGTGTTCAGACGGTCTCGGGTACCCGGAGGTGGGCCAGGACCAGCTCGAACTCCCCGACCTCGAGGATCGTGCTGCCCATCGCGGCGGCGAACTCCTCGCGGACGGCCGTGGCGTTGGTCCGGGACCGTTCCAGCGTGGCCCGGTCGGCGTAGGTGACCGCGCCGGCGCCGTTGCCCTCCCGCCGGTCCATCATCAGGCTGGCGCTGCAGAAGCCGTCCATCTCCTCCAGCCGCGGCAGCAGGCTCATCTTGTAGGCGTCGAGGACCCGCTCCACGTTCGCCGGCTCGGTGCGGCTCCAGGTGACCCGGGTGCAGGCCCCCTCCGGTGCCTCGTGCACGCGGTGCAGGACGGCGATCTCCCACGTCTGCACCTCGGGCCGTCCGCCGAGGATCCGGCTGACCTCGTCCCGCAACGGGCCCACGCGGTCCATCGTGGCGCGCATCATCTCCTCCGTCTGCCAGGCGCTCGTGACGATGCAGCGGCCGGTGTCGCGGTCGGCGAGCATGGAGAGACCGACGCAGCCCTCCATCTGCTGGACCTTGGGCATCGCCTCGTCGCGCATGTAGGCGGTCGCCTCGTCGATGGCCCCGGGGTTGCCGCGGACGGTGGTCGTTCGGGCGTACATGCCACCACTCCTCTCGGGAGGCGGCGCGCCCCTGCGGCGTCGCCGCGCAGCCGAGGGTCCTCGCCGCGGCAGGGGGTGACAACGGGTCGTGCGCGGCGGCCGGGCGCGGCGCTGCGGCCGGTGTCCGCACCACCCGGCACGGACACCGGCCGGACGACGTCAGACGGTCTCCGGTACCCGCAGGTGGGCGAGGACCAGCTCGAACTCGGCGACGTCGGTGATCGCCATGTGCATCTGCGACGCGAACTCGTCGCGCATGGCGCGGCCCTGCTCGCGGGTACGCTCCATGGCCGCGCGGTCCTCGAACGTGACGGCGGCGACCGCCATGCCCTCCGCCCGGCTCACGAGGAGGCTGACGCTGCAGAAGCCGGGGTACTCCTCGATGCGCGGGACCAGGTTCGCCTTGACGGCGTCGATGGCGCGGTCGATCTGGTCGGGCTCGGTGCGGGACCAGGTGAGCCGGCTGCAGGCGCCCTCGTGGGTCTCGTGCGCCCGGTGCATGATGGCGATCTCCCACTCGCGCACCTCCGGCGCGCCGCCGAAGATCTGCGCCGCCCTCTCCCGCGACGAGCGCACCCCTTCGGCGCTGGCGTGCATCGCCTCCGCATCGCGCCAGGACGTCGTGACGATGCAGTGGCCGGCCTCGCGGTCGGCGAGCATGGACAGGCCGACGCAGCCCTCCATCTGCTGGACCATCGGCATCACCTCGTCGCGGACGTAGGCGATGCCCTCCTCCATGGACTGCGGGTTGCCGCGGATGGTGGTCGAACGGGCGTACATGCCACGACTCCTCTCTCGAGGTGCTCCCGGTGGAGGCGGCGGTGCCCGTGCGGCATCGCCGCGCCGAACAGCGTCCTCGCCCGGTCACCGCGAGGCAACGCCCCGGAGAACCGCGGCCACCCCGCGACGGACCCGTCGCCTGGTGGGCCGCCGTCCTCACCTCCCCGTCGCCGCCCTCGCGCTGCACGCGGTGGTCGGCGACGGGGCGGTGAGGACGGCGTCGAGGTCGTGCCGGGCGACCGGCGGCGGCGCCCGGTGTCGACGTGTCGACCGGGCGCTGTGTCGCCGTGTCGACACCGGGCCACTCGCCGTCGTCCGGGGAGTGCAGCAGCATGGCGGGGTG
Organism: Geodermatophilus sp. CPCC 205761; assembly: GCF_051383655.1. Lineage (NCBI taxonomy): Bacteria > Bacillati > Actinomycetota > Actinomycetes > Geodermatophilales > Geodermatophilaceae > Geodermatophilus > Geodermatophilus sp. CPCC 205761. Next base: position 142,107 of record NZ_JALPKQ010000010.1, on the reverse strand, counting down.
ACCAGCGCGACCGACCGACACGGGCACACCCACCGCCTCGACCTGGAGGACGCGACCGTCCGCGAGTGGGACGCGACGGTGGTCGCCGCCGACCCGGAGCAGGGCATCGTGCTCGACCGCAGCGCCTTCTACCCCGGAGGCGGCGGCCAGCCGCCGGACGAGGGCGTGCTGCTGTGGGGCGGCGTCCGCACCCGCATCGCCGGCACCCGCAAGGGCGACGAGCTGTACCTGATCCCGGTGGAGGGCGACCCGGTGCCGCCGCCGGGGACGGCGGTGCGCGGAGCCCTGGACGACGAGCGGCGCACCCAGCTGATGCGCACCCACTCCGGCCTGCACGTGCTCACCGGCGTCGTGTTCCGGGACTTCGGCGCACTCGTGACCGGCGGCAACATGGAGCCGCTCACGGCGCGCATGGACTTCGACCTGGCAGAGGTCCCGGCCGACTTCAAGGAGCGGGTGGCCGAGGCGGTCAACGCCGAGATCGCCGCCGACCGCCGCATCGAGGTCACGACCCTGCCGCGGGAGGAGGCGTTCGCGATCCCCGACATCATCCGGACCGCCACCAACCTCCTCCCGCCCGACATCGAGGTGGTGCGGATCGTCGACATCGTCGGCCTCGACACCCAGGCCGACGGCGGCACCCACGTCGCCTCCACCGCGATGGTCGGTCGGGTGGAGGTCACCAAGATGGAGAACAAGGGCCGCGGCTTCCGGCGGCTGCGCGTCCGCATCGTCTGAGCGCGCAGGGACGCGCGGTCAGGGGACCCAGCCAGGGGACGGCGGCCGTCAGGAGACCGCCCGGGTGAGGAACAGCAGCCGGCCCGCGCCGACGGAGAGGGTCGTCGACGACACCGTCCCGGCCGCCTCCCCGCGCGGCGTCCCGGTGTCCAGCTGCAGCGACCACGGCGTCGACGTCCCGGTGCCGGGCAGGGTGAACTCCACCGGCTCCGCGCCGGCGTTCAGCAGGATCAGCAGGTCGTCGTCGAGGACCCGCTCCCCGCGCGGCCCGGGCTCGCTGATGCCGTCCCCGGCGAGGGAGAAAGCGAGTGCCCGGGACCAGGGGGTCGCCCAGTCCTGGTCGCGCATCGGGCTGCCGTCGGGACGGAACCAGGCCAGGTCGGCGTCGTCGCTGTCGAGGACGGGGCGGCCCTGGAAGAACCGGCGGCGGCGCAGGGCGGGGTGCTCGCGGCGCAGCGCGAGCAGCCGTCGGGTGAAGGCCAGCAGGTCCTCGTCGGCGGCGGCCCAGTCGAACCAGGAGATCTCGTTGTCCTGGCAGTAGGCGTTGTTGTTGCCCCGCTGCGTGCGGCCGATCTCGTCGCCGCCGAGGAGCATCGGCACGCCCTGGGAGAGCACCAGCGTGGCCAGCCGGTTGCGGGCCTGCCGCGCCCGCACCGCCAGCACGCCGGGGTCGTCGGTCGGGCCCTCGACGCCGTGGTTCTCCGACCGGTTGTCGTCGGTCCCGTCGTCGGCCGGGTTGTCCTGGTTGTGCTTGCGGCCGTAGCTCACCAGGTCGTGCAGGGTGAAGCCGTCGTGCGCGGTCACGAAGTTCACCGACGCCGTGGGCCGCCGGCGGCCGGCCTGGAACAGGTCGGAGGAGCCGGAGAGGCGGTACGCCAGGTCCCCGAGCCCGGCGGTCCGGCCGCGCCACAGGTCGCGCACGGTGTTGCGGTAGCGGTCGTTCCACTCGCTCCACAGGTCCGGGAAGGCACCCACCTGGTACCCGCTCATGTCCCACGGCTCGGCGATCAGCTTCACCTGGCCGAGGACGGGGTCCTGCTGCACGAGGTCGAAGAAGACCGCCGCCGCGGTCGGCTCCTGGCCGGCCTCCCGGGCCAGGGTGGTCGCCAGGTCGAACCGGAACCCGTCGACGTGCATCTCCAGGACCCAGTAGCGCAGCGAGTCCATGACCAGCTGCAGGGGAGCCGAGTGGGTGACGTTCAGCGAGTTCCCCGTGCCGGTCGTGTCGTAGTAGTGCCGCCCCTGGTGCAGCCGGTAGTAGGCGGCGTTGTCGAAGCCGCGCAGGGACAGCGTGGGGCCGTTCTCGTTGCCCTCGGCGGTGTGGTTGTAGACGACGTCGAGGATCACCTCGAGCCCGGCCGCGTGCAGCGCGGCCACCATCTGCTTGAACTCGGCCACCTGGCCGCCGGTGTCACCGGCCGCGGCGTACTCCCCGTGCGGGGCGAGGTAGCCGAGGGTGTTGTAGCCCCAGTACTGGCGCAGCCCCCGGTCGACGAGGAAGCCGTCGTGCACGAACTGGTGCACCGGCAGCAGTTCGACCGCGGTCACCCCTAGCGAGGTCAGGTGCTCGACGGCGGCGGGGTGCGCGAGCCCCGCGTAGGTGCCGCGCAGCTCCTCGGGCACGTCCGGGTGCCGCCGGGTGAAGCCCTTGACGTGCACCTCGTACAGGACGGTGTCGGCGTACGGCGTCCGGAGCGGGGCGTCGTCCCCCCACGCGAACGCCGGGTCGACGACGAGGCCGCGGGGGACGAAGGGGGCGCTGTCGTCGTCGCTGCGCACGTCGGGCTCGCCCGGCCGGTGCCCGGTCAGCGCCGGGTTCCAGCGCACGCCGCCGGTGATCGCCTTCGCGTAGGGGTCGACGAGCAGCTTGGCCGGGTTGCAGCGCAGCCCCCGGGCGGGGTCGAAGGGCCCGGAGACGCGGTACCCGTAGCGCTGGCCGGGGCGGATGCCCGGCAGGTACGCGTGCCAGATGTCGGCGTCGACCTCGGTGAGCGGAACCCGCTCCTCGGTGCCGTCCGGGTCGAGCAGGCACAGCTGCACCTGCTCGGCGACCTCGCTGAACACGGCGAAGTTCGTGCCGTCCCGGTCCGGCGTCGCGCCCAGGGGCCGGGACGCTCCCGGCCAGGAGCGCGGCGGGCCGCCCGCCGCCGTGGCCGGCTGCCGGCCCGTGCTCGTCAGGACGTCCACGTCCACCTCCACGTCGGCCGCCGACCGCGCGCGACGGGCGGAGAGTCAGCGTGCTGGTGACGGCGTCACCGGCCCGTCACGCCCGAGGTCGACCGCGTGGCGCAGTCGCAGGCTGCCGCTGAGCCACACCAGGACGTCGTGCAGCCGCAGCCGGCTCAGCGCGACGCCGTCGAGCAGTGGGGTGACCGCCGCCTCCAGTGCGGCGAAGGCGTCGGCGTTGGCCACGAGCTCCCGGTGCACGACCGCCGCGACGCCGCTGTCGCCCTCCTCGACGTGCGGCCACAGCTGCCGCAGCGTCGTGCCGTCGAGCAGCGGGAACAGGCACGGGCTCCGGTGGTGCAGCGCGGCCAGCACGTAGCTCGACTCCCGGACCCGGCCCAGCCGCGCCAGCTCCCGCAGCGCGGCACCCACCGTCCCGGGCTCGCCGAGGACCGAGAACTCCTCGGCGGGCAGGTCCCACAGCGCACCGCTGCCGACCCGGGCGGTCGCGCCGTCGGCGAGGTCCCGGGCGTCGTCGAAGGCGGCGCGCACGGTGGCCCAGCCGTCGGGGGAGAGCCGGCCGTGCAGCCCCTCGGCCACCTGCACGTCGGGGTCCCCGAGCGGACCCTCGGGGACCGGCTGGTGGTCGAAGCGCTCGAACCCGAAGGCGGCGACCTGCACCCACCGGCCTTCCGGCACGCTCGGCGACCGGAAGCGCAGCGGCCGTCGCCCGCGGGCGTACCCCAGCACCGCGGCCACGGCGATCGCCAGCGGGATCGGTTCCGGCCCCGCGCTCGGCAGGACGAGGACGACATCGAGCGCCACCCGTCCAGGGTCCCCCGTCAGCGCCGCCAGGTCGCCCCCGGCGCGTCGACGAGCGGGACGACCCGGCCGCCGGCGGCCAGGTGCAGGCTCCACGTCCCGTCGATCCCGTCGAGGACGGCCTCCAGGCCCTCGGCCCACTCGTCGTCGCGGGCCGTGACCGCTCCGTGTCCGGGCCGGCAGAGCGCCATCGCCAGGTGCGCCGGCCCCGCGCAGTGCTCGGTCACGGTGCCGTGCAGGTCCCGCAGGCCGTGCAGGGTGGGCAGGTCGGGCACCGGTGGCACGTCGTCGACCGGCACCACCACCGGCAGCATGCGGGAGTCCTCACCCAGCCACAGCAGCCAGAGGCTGCGGGCGGCGAAGACCGGCGGGTCGAGGACCTCGACCCAGCGGCGGGTGAGCTCGGCGGCGGAGCGGACCGGGACCTGGGCGAGCGCGGGAGTCGTCATGTCCTCCACCCTGGCCGCCGACACGGCGCGAGGAGCTGCCGTCCACAGGCCCGAACCCCTTCCACAGGCCCGCCGGCGGACACACCGGGGACGTGCTACCCCGAGCGGCAGGTCACCGCCGGCTCACCTACCGTCAGGAGCACCGGCACTGCTCCCGCCGTCGGGAGGACCTCCCCGTGCTCCGACGCACCCCCCTCACCGCTGCCACCGCCGCGGCACTCGCCGTCACCGGACTGCCGGCCTCCGCGCACGCGGCCGCCGAGTGCGCCGCGCCCACGCACGAGATCGGCCAGGTCCAGGGGAGCGGGGACGCCACCCCGCTGGCCGGGCAGCAGGTCACCGTCCGCGGCGTCGTCGTCGGCGACCTCCCCGGCCTGTCCGGGTTCCACATCCAGGACCCCGACGGCGACGCCACCACCTCCGACGGCGTCTTCGTGTTCAGCCCGGTCGCGGTCGACCTCGGCGACACCGTCGCGGTGACCGGTCGGGCGCAGGAGTTCAACGGCCAGACGCAGGTCGGCGCGCGCACCGGCGTCGTCGTCTGCGCGCAGGGCGCGGACCTCCCGGACGCCGCGCCGCTCGACCTGCCGGCCGACGACGCCGCGCACGAGCGGCTCGAGGGGATGCTGGTCGAGCCGGCCGACGTCCTCACCGTCAGCGAGGTCTTCGACCTGACCAGCTTCGGCGAGCTGACCCTGTCCGAGGGCGGCGTCCTCGTGCAGCCCACCGAGCTGGCCCGGCCGGGCCCCGAGGCGCAGGCGGTCGCCGCGGAGAACGCGCGACGGCGGATCGTGCTCGACGACGGCGCCGGCGCGCGGGTCGACGTCACCACCCGGCCGTACCTCTCACCGGGGACGCCGGTGCGGATCGGCGACGTGGTCGAGTTCACCGAGCCGGTGGTGCTCGGCTGGGGCTTCTCGCAGTGGCGGCTGCAGCCGGCCGACGGCACCGCCGACGGCGTGTTCGCCCCGCAGGACACCCGCCCGCCCGAGCCGGACGACGTCGGCGGCGACCTGCGGCTGGGCACCTTCAACGTGCTCAACTACTTCCTCACCCGCACCGGACCCGACGCCCGCGGGGCGACCACCGACGCGGAGTTCGCGGAGCAGGCGGCCAAGATCGTCGCGGCGATCGACGGCCTCGGCGCCGACGTCGTCACCCTGCTGGAGATCGAGGACACCGACGCCACCGGCTTCAGCCCCGGCGACGCCGACCGCGCGCTGGCCGACCTGGTCGGCCGGCTGACCGCGCGCACCGGCGAGGCCTGGGCCCACGTGCCGATGCCGGCGGAGCTGTACGCCGTCGACCGGGACGCCATCCGCAACGCGATCGTCTACCGCGCCGACGTCGTCGAGCCGGTCGGGGCGCCGGCCGGGCTGGTCGACGAGGCGGTGTGGGCCAACGCCCGCGAACCGGTCGCGCAGACCTTCAGCGGGCGGGGCGGGACGCTCACCGTCGTCGCCAACCACTTCAAGACCAAGGGCTCCGCCGACGGCGCCACCGGCGACAACGTCGACGCCGGGGACGGCCAGGGCGCCTGGAACGGCGACCGGGTCCGGCAGGCCCGCTCGCTGGCCGCCTTCGTCGAGCGCCTGGCCGCCACCGACCCGGACGTCGTCGCGATGGGCGACCTCAACGCCTACACCCGCGAGGACCCGGTCGAGGTGCTCCGCGGGGCCGGCCTCACCGACCTCGGCGAGCAGTTCGACCCGGGCCGGTACAGCTTCGTGTTCGACGACCGGTCCGGCTCGCTGGACCACGCGCTCGCCACGGCCGCACTGGCCGCGCGGGTCACCGGGCTGGCGCACTGGAACGTCAACGCGGTCGAGTCCTCGGCCTACCAGTACGACGGCGACCCAGCGCTCTATGCACCCGACCCCTACCGCTCCAGCGACCACGACCCGCTGGTGCTCGGCGTCGACCTGGACGGGCGCTGCGGCTGACCCGCGTCAGCGGTGGCCGATGCCCCCGGGCCCGTGGTCGGCCGGGACCGCCTCGCCGTCGGCGACCGGCCCCGGCGGCGTCCCGTCCCCGAAGGGGGAGCCGCCCAGGGACTCGCGCCCGTGCGGGGTCAGCCAGACCGACGTGTCCGGGCCCTGCGGGATGATCCGGGTCGGGTTGATGTCCACGTGGACGACGTAGTAGTGCTCCTTGATCTGCGGGAAGTCGATCGTGTCGCCGAACCCGGGGGTCTGGTACAGGTCGCGCGCGTAGGCCCACAGCACCGGCAGCTCGGTCAGCTTGTGCCGGTTGGCCTTGAAGTGGCCGTGGTAGACGGCGTCGAAGCGGGCCAGCGTGGTGAACAGGCGGACGTCGGCCTCGGTGATCGTCCCGCCCATCAGGTACCGCTGGCCGGCCAGCCGCTCCGACAGCCAGTCGAGCGCGGTGAACAGCCGCTCGAAGCCGCGGTCGTAGGCCCGCTGGTCCCCGGCGAACCCGCACCGGTACACCCCGTTGTTGACCTCGGTGTAGACCTGCTGCATGACCTCGTCCATCTCGTCCCGGAGCTTCTCCGGGTAGAGGTCGGGGGCACCGTCGCGGTGGAACGCCGTCCACTCGGTGGAGAGGTCCAGGGTGATCTGCGCGAAGTCGTTGGTGACCACGGCGCCGCTGGGGACGTCGACGATCGCCGGCACGGTGATGCCGCGGTCGTAGTCGGGGAAGCGGGCGAGGAACGCCTGCTCCAGCCGCTCGTAGCCCAGCACCGGGTCGCGGCCGCCCGGGTCGAGGTCGAAGGTCCAGCTGCGCTCGTCGTGCGTGGGCCCGCACAGGCCCATCGAGATCGCCGTCTCCAGGCCGAGCAGCCGGCGCACGATGATCGAGCGGTTGGCCCACGGGCAGGCCCGCGCGGCCACCAGCCGGTAGCGGCCGGCCTCGGCCGGCCACCCGCTGGTGCCGTCGGCGGTGATCCGGTCGGGGATGTAGGTCGAGTCCCGCGTGTACTCGCCGCCGGTGACGTAGCCCGAGCCGCTGTTCTCGTCGTTCACGGGTCCAGCTTGATCGACTCGGTGCCGACCCGCGCGTTCACACGCGCGCGAGCGTCGCGTCGTCCCGCTCGCCACCGAAGAAGCGGTCGAGCACGTCACCGAACACCGCGGCCTCGGGCTCGGCCCGCTCGAACAGCGTCATCGACGAGCGCAGCTTCACCGCGTCGATCGACCCGAGCACGCTGACGGCGTCGGTCGTGCCCAGGTCCAGCAGCGCCTGCGCGCACTCGACCAGCCGCGGGCCGAGCACCGGGTGGTCGAGGTAGGCCTGCGCCTCGGGCAGCCCGGAGACCGCGTAGTGCCGGGCGGTGGAGCTGCGGCCGAGCCCCGCGACCTGCGGGAAGACGAACCACATCCAGTGGCCGCGTTTCGAGCCGGCCCGCAGCTCGCGCAGCGCGGCGTCGTACACGCCGCCGTCCTGCGCGCGGACGAACCGCTCGAGGTCGAAGGGGTCGCTCACTCCAGCACGCCGACCGGGGTCTCGTCGGCGGGCAGCCGCTCGACGGCGGGCGACACGGCGTGGTCGAGCGCGCTCTCCAGGAAGCCGACCATCGTCCGGACCAGCCGCTTGCGGGAGTCCGCGCGGCGGTAGTCGTGCCCCTCGCCGGCCAGCTCGAGGTACTCCACCGGCCGGTCCAGCGCGCGCAGCGCGGCCACGATCTGGTGCGCCTCGCCCAGCGGCACGTTGGTGTCGTGCTCGCCGTGGACGACGAGCAGCGGCGCGTCGATGAGGTGCGCCGACGCCAGCGGCGAGATGTCCTCGAGCAGGGCGCGGTCGCGCTCGGGGTGCCCGTACTTCGAGACCGCCGCCGCCGCGATCCACGGCTCGCTGTCCCGGTAGAAGGTGACCAGGTCGGACATGCCGCAGATGTCGACGCCGGCGGTGAACACGCCGGGGGAGAAGGCCAGGGACGCCAGCGTCAGGTAGCCGCCGTAGGACCGGCCGGTCACCGCGATCCGCCCGGGGTCGGCGATGCCGGCGTCCACCAGGTGCTGCGCGGCGGCGAGGACGTCGGCGAACGCCTCGTACCGCCCGTGCAGGTCGTCGGCGTGCACGAACTCGCGCCCGAAGCCCGACGACCCGCGGATGTTGGGGGCGAACACCGTGATCCCGGCGGCGGCCAGCGCCTGGTGCTCCGGGTGGAACGTCGGCCGCTCCTGCGCCTCCGGTCCGCCGTGCAGCCACAGCGCCGCCGGACCGAGCTCCTTGAGGTGGCTCGGGGCCCGGTACAGCCAGCCGGTCAGCGGCAGCCCGTCCTGGCCGGCGAACGTCTCCAGCGTGGGGACGACGAGCCGCCGCTTGGGCAGGGGCGGGGCGGAGGTGACCCGGGTCCAGGCGTGCGTGGTGGTGTCCAGGTGCCACAGCTCGCGGGGCCGGGTGGGTCCCTGGACGCCGAGCACCACGCTGGAGCCGTCGCGGCTGAGCACCGGGTCGGCGGCGACCAGGCCGGGGAGGCCGGTGATCGGGGTGCGCCCGCCGGTGGCGGTGTCCATCAGCTCGAGCTCGCTGCGGCCGGCGACGTTCCACACGAGCAGCAGCAGCCGGCCGGCGTCGTCGGCGTCGATGGCCTCCAGCTCGGCGTCGTCCCGGGCGGCGAGGCAGCGGGCCTCCCCGCGCCAGCCGTTCGGGCCGAACGGCAGCCCGATGAGCTGGCGGCGGGGCAGCCCGACGTCGGAGGCGAGGTAGACGTAGACCGGGCCGGAGTGGTCCTCCGGAGCGGGCCGGATGAGCGCCTGCTCGGTGGAGCCGGTCGCGCCGTGGGGGAGGGCGCTGAAGTCCTCGTCGGTGAGCCGGTCGACGACGACGACGTACTGCTGCCCGCGCTCGCCGTCGCGGATCACGATGAACCGCTCCTCCAGCGACACGTCGAGCACGTGGATCAGCTCACCCTCGGCCAGCGGGTCCATCCGGCCGGTCGCCGGGTCGGCGAGGAAGCAGCGGGTGGGCACGCCGGGACCGGTCCCGGGGAAGGTGACGACGAAGCGGTGGCCGCTGCGGGTCCACGGGCCCAGCTCGGCGTGCGTCTCGGCGTCGCCGGCGACCCGCCGGGCGTCGGTGCCGTCGGGCCGGACCACCCACACCGCGGTCCGCACGCCGCCGTCGGTGGCGACCTCGCAGGTCAGCCAGCCGCTGTCGGCGGCCCACCGGACCTTGACGACCGGATCGTCGGAGAGGCGGATGAGGCGGGCCGGCGGGATGGAGCCGTCCAGCTCGACGTCCTGGATCCACACCTGCGGGGTGCCGGTGCGGTCGCTGATGAAGGCGACGCAGCGCGCGTCCGGCGTCATGTTGGGGCCCCAGCTGCCCCAGGCGTCGACCAGCTGGTCGGCGAGCGTGACGGCCTCCTCGACGTGGGGAGCGGACACGCTCGCCTCGGTGGTCACCGCGTTCGGTCCTCCATCTCCTGCAGCCACATCTCCAGCAGCGCCAGCTGCCACAGCGCGTTGGAGCCGAGCGTCGTCCGGGCGACGTTCGGCTCGCGCAGCATGCGCTCGACGGCGTCCGGCCGGAACAGGCCACGCCGCTTGGCCGCGGGGTCGGTGAGCGCGTCGCGCACCCGCTCCAGGTAGGGGCCGTCGAGCTGCCGGATCGCCGGCACCGGGAAGTATCCCTTGGTCCGGTCGATGACCGCATCGGGAACGACGCCCCGGGCGGCGCGCTTGAGCACCCCCTTGCCGCCGTCGGCGAGCTTCAGCTCCGGCGGGATGCGGCCGGCCAGCTCGACCAGTTCGTGGTCGAGGAAGGGCACCCGCGCCTCCAGGCCCCACGCCATCGTCATGTTGTCCACCCGCTTCACCGGGTCGTCGACCAGCATGACCGTGGTGTCGTTGCGCAGCGCGGCGTCCACCGCGGTCTCGGCACCCGGCCGGCCGAACTGCTCGGCGATGAACGCGGTGGGCGCGTCCTCGTCGACCATCCACTCGGGCTCGAGCACCTCGCCCAGCGCCGACCACCGGCGGTCGAAGAAGACGCGGGAGTAGGCCTCGACGGCGTCCTCCCGGGGAACGCCGGCCAGCGGCGGGTACCAGTCGTAGCCGCCGAGCACCTCGTCGGCGCCCTGCCCCGACTGCACGACCTTGACGTGCTGCGACACGTCCTGGGAGAGCAGGTAGAAGGCGACGCAGTCGTGGCTGACCATCGGCTCGCTCATGGCGGCGACGGTGGCGTCGAGGCCCGGCAGCAGCCGGGAGTTGTCGATGGCGATGCGGTGGTGGTCGGTGCCGAACCGCTCCGCGACCAGCGTCGAGTACTCGAACTCGTCGCCGGACTCCCCGCCGGCGGACTCGAAGCCGATGCTGAAGGTGGCCAGCCCGGTCTGGCCCATCTCGGCCAGGAGCGCGACGACGAGGCTGGAGTCGATGCCGCCGGAGAGCAGCACGCCGACCGGCACGTCGGAGACCATCCGGCGCTCGACGGCGGTGCGCAGGCTGGCCAGCAACGCCTCCTCCCAGTCACGCGGGGTCCAGTCGCGGCGGGACTCGTCGCGGGTGAACTCCGGCCGCCAGTAGACGGTGTCGCGGCTGGTGCCGTCGGGCTCGATCACGCGCACCGTCGCCGGCGGCAGCTTGCGGACGCCGGTCAGGATCGTCCGCGGCGCCGGGACGACGGAGTGGAAGGTCATGTAGTGCGCCAGCGCGGTGCGGTCGATGGAGGTGTCCACGCCGCCACCGGCCACCAGCGCCTGCACGGTGGAGGCGAACCGGATCCGGTCGGGGCGGGCGTCGACGTAGAGCGGCTTGATGCCCAGCCGGTCACGGCCGAGCACCACCCGGCCCGACGCGTGCTCGACGACGGCGAACGCGAACATGCCGAGGAAGTGGTCGACGCACGACGTGCCCCACTCGGCGTACGCCTTGAGCACGACCTCGGTGTCGGACGTGGAGAAGAAGCGGTGCCCGGCCCGCTGCAGCTCGGCGCGCAGCTGCCGGTAGTTGTAGATGATCCCGTTGAAGACGACGGTGAGCCCGAGGTGCGGGTCGACCATCGGCTGGGCGCCGTGCTCGGAGAGGTCGATGATCGACAGCCGGCGGTGCCCGAGGGCGACCGGCCCGCGGGCCCAGATCCCGTCGCCGTCCGGCCCGCGGTGCGTGAGGCACCCGGTCATCCGGTCGAGGACGGCGACGTCGGCCCGCCCTCCGTCGAGGCGCAGCTCACCGGCGAGTCCGCACATCAGCGGGTCCCCCTCTCCTCGGGTGCGACGACGATCCAGGTGTCCTTGGCGCCGCCGCCGCGCGAGCTGTTCACGACCATGCTGCCGGGCGCGGCGACCCGGGTGAGCCCGAGGTCGGCGAAGCGGCAGTCCTCCGGGCGGGTGCCGGTCAGGTGGACGAAGGCGCGCAGGTCGATGTGCCGCGGGTGCAGGCCGTCGTCGTCCAGGGCCGGTGCCGAGGACAGCGGGACGACCTCCTGGGCCACCCACGAGCCGGGCCGCGTGGCGATCTCGGCGCGCCGCCGGGCCACCTCCGCGGCGCTCGCCGCCGGCCCGATCAGCACGCCGTTCCCGCCGAAGCCGTCGACCGGCTTGGTGACCAGCTCGCCGACCCGCTCGAGGACGGCGCGCCGCTCGACCTCGTCGCTGGGCCGGTAGGTCGGCACCGACTCCAGCAGGGGGCGCTCGCCGAGGTAGTAGCCGATCAGCTCCGGCACCCAGCAGTACATCGCCTTGTCGTCGGCCACGCCGTTGCCCGGGGCGTTGGCGAGCACGACCGCCCCCGCCGCCGCGACGTCGAGCACCTCCGCGCCGACCGGCCGCCCGTCGCCGTCGGTCAGGTCTGCCAGCTCGCCGTCCAGCCGCAGGTACAGCGCGCCGATCTGGTGCCGGCCGTCGCGGTGCACGACCCGGCCGCCGGCGACGTCGAGGTCGTCGGCGGTGACCAGCAGCAGCCCGGCGCCGGCGGCGAGCCGGCGGTGCTCGTACCAGGCCGAGCTCTCCGGCCCGCTGGTGAGCAGGGCCGCCGACGTCCCGGGGTCGGCGTGCCGGAGCAGGGTGGCGCGCAGCAGCTCGAAGGCCGCGGCCGGGTTGGCCAGCCCGGCGGGCCGGGGGAGCTCGGGCATGACCGCGTCGAGCACCCCGCGGGCGGCGATGGCGTAGGCCGTGCCGCTGGGGGCGCGCACGTTGTCCTCGAGCACCCGCCAGCCGCCGTACTCGGTGCGGACGATGTCGAACCCCATCACCGGCGCCCGGACGGCATCGCGGGGCAGCCGGCACGCCTCCGGCCGCCAGCCCGGGGAGTTCAGCACGACGTCCCGCGGAACGACCCCGTCGGCGAGGACCTGCTGCTCGCCGTAGACGTCGCGGAGGAACAGCTCGAGGGCGCGGGCGCGCTGCACGAGGCCAGCACCCAGCTCCTGCCACTCGTGCGGCTGGACGACGCGGGGCACCAGGTCGACGGCGAACAGCCGGTCCGTGCCGTCCACGCGGAAGGTGACGCCGTGCTCGGCCAGCCAGGCGTCGCGGGCGGCCGCGCGCCGCGCGATCTCCTCCGGGGGTAGGGCGGTGACGACGTCGAGGACCTCGCGGTAGGACGGCCGGGGCACCGCGCCGGCGCCGATCGCCTCGTCGCCGGCGCGCGAGCGGTAGCGCCGCAGCGCCGGCCCGGCCGCTCCCGGGCCGCCGGCCGGGCCGTGGCTCTCCTCGACGACCAGCCGCATGACGTCGGTGAGGTCGCCGGACTCGGCGAACGCGGCCCGCTGCCGGTCGGCGGAGTTGCCGCGGGCGAGCGTGGTCTCGGCCAGCTCGGAGACCGCGTCCCAGTCGGCGAGCTCCTCCAGCTGCGGTCGCAGCCGGCGGAGCAGGCCGCGGACGACGTCGGCGGCCTGCCGCGGGCGGGGGTGCAGGGCGTCGTCGAGCAGCTCGCGGGACAGCCCGCCGCGCGCCGCCTGCCACATCGCGGCCCGGTGCAGCGGGGCCGGCGCGGGCACGTGCGGGCGGCCGGCCTGGATGTCCAGCTCGGCGGCCCGGACCATGGCCCGGAACAGCCCGGCGATGAGGACGGCGTCGTCGACCAGCGGGCAGGCGTCGCAGACCCGCAGCTCCAGGGTCGGGGCGTGCGAGCTGGGCCGGACGTCGAAGTAGGCCATCTTGGCGTCGGCGATGACGCCCGAGCCGATGAGGTCGGCGACCAGGGCGTCGTAGTCGGCGGCCGACGACAGCGGGCCGGTCGACCCGGCGGTCGGCCAGCGCTGCCAGATCGTCGTCCGGATGCTGCTGTACCCGGTGTCCTGGCCGTTCCAGTACGGGGAGCTGGCGCTGAGCGCGAGCAGGACGGGCAGGTCGCGGGCGACCCGCTGGGCGATCTCCACGGCGAGGTCGCGGTCGGAGACGCCGACGTGCACCTGGGTGCCGCAGATCAGCTGCTCGTCCACCAGCAGCCGGTACTGCTCGTGCATGCGGCCGTAGCGGCCGGTCGAGGTGAGCTCGAAGTCGGTGAACGTGGAGCGGGGTGCCGTCCCGACGGCGGCCACGCCGAGCCCCTCGCGGCCGGCGACGGCGACCAGCTCCTTGCGCAGCCGGAGCAGCTCCTCCCGCAGGTCGGTGAGGGAGCGGACGACGGCCGTGTTGGTCTCGACCGTGGTGCGCTGGATCTCCGCCGCGTAGGAGCTGCTGGGCAGCCGGCTCAGCAGCTGCGGCGCGCGGGCGGACAGCTCCCACCGCTCGACGTCGATGAGGTGCAGCTCCTCCTCAGCACCGAGCGTCAGCTCTGCACCGCTCATCCCGGGGACCCTAGCTCCGGTTGTGTTCCGGTTGGAGGTCACCGGTGTTCCGGTCGTGTTGCGTGGCGGAGCACGGCGGTCCGGGTGCGTCCCGAAACCGCTGGTCGGCGGCCTCGGTGTGCTGCCACGCTGCAGCGGTGACACGGGGATTCGCTCGGTACGGACCGGGGCTGGTGCCGGAGGGCCCGCCGCCGGTCGACGACCGCCCGCTCGGGCTGGACGACCTGGGCAAGCTCGCCCGCCGCGGGGTGCGGGCGGTGACGCGGGCGGCGCGCGCCGACGACCAGGTCTCGCTGGCCGGGCTGCTGGCCGGCCACCTGGGTGAGGGGGGCATCGGCGAGGACGTCGTCGAGGAGACCTGGCCGGCCTACGAGCACGTCAACGTGCAGGCCGGGCTGGACGCGTGGCTGGCCGCGCGGACCAGCGAGCTGGTCGGCGTCGTCAACTTCCGGCACCGCCCGTTCGGGCTGGCCGAGCTGGTGGCGATGGCCGGGCAGCCGGCCGACCCGTACGGCCCGCGGCCGGGCAACGCGGCGACGGTGAACCTGCCGTGCGGTCCGGACGGCGAGACGCGGGCGTGCCTGCGCTGCGCGGTGCACCTGGTGGAGGACGGCGACGGCGTCCGGACGGCGCTGCTGGTGCGGGCCGCCGAGCCCGAGACCGGGCTCGACCGGGTGTCGGTGCAGGCGCTGTCGACGTCGGCCGCGGCGGCCCGTGCCGCGGTCCGGGACATCCGGGCGGCGGCCGAGCGGGAGAACGTCTTCCGCGGGCAGGTGCTGTCCTTCGGCGCCGAGGTGTTCGGCCACGGGCAGACGCTGCTGCAGTTCCACCGCCGCCCGCACCTCGCGGCCGGCCAGCTGGTGCTGCCCGCGTCGACCCTCGGCGAGGTGGAGCGGCAGGTCGTCGACGTCGCGCGGCACCGGGTCCGGCTGCTGGCCGCCGGGCAGCACCTCAAGCGCGGGCTGCTGCTCTACGGCCCGCCCGGGGTCGGCAAGACGCACACGGTGCGGTACCTGATCGGGCGGCTGCCCGGCACCACCGTCGTCGAGCTGACCGGCGGCGCGCTGCACCTGATCGCCGAGGCCTGCTCGGTGGCCCGGACGCTGCAGCCGGCGCTGATCGTGGTGGAGGACGTCGACCTCATCGCCGAGGACCGCGGCATGCACCCCGGCCACCACCCGCTGCTGTTCCAGCTGCTCAACGAGATGGACGGGCTGGCCGAGGACGCCGACGTGGTGTTCCTGCTGACCACCAACCGCGCCGACCTGCTCGAGCCGGCGCTGGCCGCGCGGCCGGGGCGGGTGGACCAGGCGGTCGAGCTGACGCTGCCCGACCGGGACGCCCGGCGGGCGCTGTTCGACCTCTACCGCGGGCGCCTGGAGGTGGACGTCTCCGGGCTCGAGGACGTCCTCGACCGGACCGACGGCGTCACCGCGTCGTTCCTCAAGGAGCTGATCCGGCGGGCGGCGCTGTTCGCGGCGGAGCGGACGGCGGACGGCGAGCTCTCCGTCTCGGCCGGCGACCTGACCTCCGCGCTGGACGAGCTGCTCGACACCCGCAACGCGATGACCCGCACCCTGCTGGGCGCCGCGACCAGGTGATCATGGGGTTGTTGCCGGCGACTCGCGCAGACGCGCCGTGGCGGCCGGCAACAACCCCATGATCAACGGGGTGTCAGCGGGCGACGACGGCGGGACGGCGGTCCGTCCATGGCAGCGCCTCCTCGAGCTGTGCTGCGAGGCCGAGCAGCGTCTCCTCACCGGCGTAGCGGCCGACCAGCTGCACCCCGACCGGCCAGCCCTCGGGTGAGGGCGTCCCCGGGACGGAGATCGCCGGCGTCCCGGTGACGTTCGACCACGCGGTGAACGGCGCGAAGGTGAAGATCCGGTCGTACCAGCCCCGGGCGTCCAGCGACTCGTCGTTCGCGTTCAGGTGGCCGATCGCGGTGTTGGGCGCGGCGGTCGTCGGTGTCAGCCAGGCGTCGTACCCGGTGAGGAACTGGGCGAGCGTGCGGGTCGTCGCGTTGAACACCCGGTCGACGGCGTACATGTCCAGCGCGGTGAGGGTGGCGCCGTACTCGGCGCAGGCCAGCGTGGTGTGCTCCAGGACCTCGGTCGACAGCTCGGTGCCCAGCGCCGCGGCCGCTCCGTAGGCGCCGTCGGCGAGGAAGCTGCACCAGGCCTTGAGGTTGGCGTCGTCGAAGGCGGCGACGTCGAACTCCGGCGCGGCCTCCTCGACCGTGTGCCCGGCCCGCTGCAGCGCCTCGGCGGCTGCCCGCGCCGCGTCGATGCAGGCCGCGTCGAGCGGCGCGCCGTTCGGCGCGGTCGTGCTGAGCGCGATGCGCAGCCGCGCGGCCGGCGGGCGGGCCGCGGCGAGGAACGTGGTCGCCGGGTCGGGCAGCAGGTACCGGTCACCGGGCTCGGAGCCGGCGACGGCGTCGAGCAGAGCGGCCGCGTCGCGCACGGTGCGTGTGACCGCGAACTCGATGCCGAGGCCCAGCAGCGGGTCGGAGTAGTCGGGGGCGACGGTGACCCGGCCGCGGCTGGGCTTGAGACCGACCAGCCCGGAGGCGGCGGCCGGGATGCGGATGGAGCCGCCGCCGTCGTTGGCGTGCGCCACCGGGAGCGCGCGGGCGGCGACCAGGGCGGCCGACCCTCCGCTGGAGCCGCCGGGGGAGCGTGAGGTGTCCCACGGGTTGCGGGTCGGACCGTTGGCGACCGACTCGGTGCTGGCGTTGAAGCCGAACTCCGGCGTCGCGGTGACGCCCAGAGCGGCCAGCCCGGCGGCGCGGAAGCGGCGCATCAGCGCGGTGTCGTACGGAAACGGGACGCCGGGGCCGAGCATCAGCCGGCCCGCTGGGGGATGCCCTCGGCGTGCAGCACGAGGTCCTTGATCGCGAACGGCACGCCGCCGAACGGGCCGGTCTGGTCGGCCTCCAGCGGCTTCTCGAACAGCTCGCCGACGAGCGCGTTCAGCTGCCCGTTGACCGACTCGACCGCCTGCCGCCCGGCGGCGTGCACCTCGGCGGGGGTGACCTGCCCGGTCCGGACCAGCTCGGCCAGCCCGGTGGCGTCGTACTCGGCGTACTCGGAGACCTGCACGGCGCGCTCCTCGCGTGGTCGGCGGGCTCGCTGCCCGCGCCTGGGACAGAGGCTCCCGCCGTGGCCGGGGTCGCCGCATCGGGAGAACTACGGACCGCCGCGCCCTTCCCGTCTCCGCGCGACCGTGCGACCCTGCCGCGCATGCGCTCCGGGCGGACCACCGGCCGGCTGGCTGCCGCGCTCGCCGTCCGCGAGGCCGCCGAGGCGGCGGCTGCGGGCGAGCCGCTGCTGGACGTCACTCGGGCCGAGGCGGTGCTGGCCGCGCTGCAGTCGCTGTCGACCTGCGCCGCCGCGGTCGAACGCTGGGACCCCGTGCGGTCCCGGCACGAGACGCTGGCCAGCTCCGGCTACGTCGCCGACGCGCTGGCCGCGATGGAGAGCGCCTTCCACGAGGACCCGCTGTTCCCCGCCGTCCGCGCGTCCGGCCGGCCGCTGCGGGTCTGTGACATCGCCCCCGCCGACCGCCGCGGCCCGATGTTCGAACGGGTCATCACGCCGCTGCGGTACGTGGACGGCGTGAGCCTCTGCCTGTCGGCCGGCGGTCGGTACGTGGGGTCGCTGCACGCCAGCACCGCCTCGGAGGGCGTGGACGACGAGGCGGTGGGCTGGCTGCGGCTGCTGCGCGCCGACCTGGCCAGCCTGGTCGACCCGCTCGGCGGGCAGGTCCCGGTGGTGCCGGGGGACGGCGGCGTCCTGGCCTGGGCCCCGGCCGACGGGCGGCTGCTGGCCCTGACGCCGTGCGCGCACCCGTCACTGGTGGCGGGACCGCTGGCCGCGCTGCTGCACCCGTCTGCCTGGCCGTCGCGCCTGGGCAGGCACCTCCTGGTGCTGCGCGGCGCGGAGCTGACCGCCGTCGAGGCGCGGCCGGCGGGACGGTGGGTGGTCGTCGAGCACCGTCCGGGCGAGGCGCCCGCGGGGCTGTCGCTGCGCGAGCTCGAGGTGCTGTGCGGGCTGGCGGAGGGCGAGACAAACCGGATGGTGGCCCGGTCGCTCGGAGTCACCGAGCGGACGGTCGCCACCCACGTCGAGCACCTGCTCGCCAAGCTAGGCGCCGGCAACCGCGCCGCCGCCGCGGCGTTCGCGGTCGGTGCCGGGCTGGTCCGGTTGCCGGCCTGACACACCTCCCTCCGGGGAGCTCGTGCTCTGCCCACTCCGGTGGGCCGAGCACGAGCCTCCGCGAGGACACGACGTCGACCGGGAGACCCGAGCGGCGGTAGCTTGCGGCATGACCGCGGAGCAGACCGTCCGGACGACCAGTGGCACGGTGCGCGGGCTCTCCCGCGACGGCGTGCACGCCTTCCTCGGGATCCCGTATGCGGCACCGCCGTTCGGGGAGCGCCGGTTCGCCGCCCCCGCGCCGCCCGAGCCGTGGGACGGCGTCCGCGCGGCCACGGAGTACGGGCCGACGGTGCCCAAGCCGCCGTACACCCCGCCCTACGACGTCCTCCTGCCCGAGCCGGTCATCCCCGGTGAGGACTGCCTGAACCTGAACGTGTGGACGCCGGACCCCGGGGCGTCCGGGCTGCCGGTCTTCGTGTGGATCCACGGCGGGGCGTTCGTCAACGGCTCGGGCGCGGTGCCGGTCTACGACGGCGCGACGTTCGCCCGTGACGGCGTCGTCGCCGTGACGATCAACTACCGCCTCGGGGTCGACGGCTTCCTGCACTTCGCCGACGGCGGACCGGCCAACCGCGGCCTGCTCGACCAGGTCGCCGCGCTGCGCTGGGTGCAGGACAACATCGCCGCGTTCGGCGGGGACCCGGCGCGGGTCACCGTGGGCGGCGAGTCGGCGGGCGGGATGAGCGTCGGGTGCCTGCTCGCGATGCCGTCGGCGCAGGGGCTGTTCGCCCAGGCGGTGCTGCAGAGCGGTGCCGGCCACCACGCCCTGACCGAGGCCACCGCGACGCGGATCGGCGGCTACCTCGCCGAGCGGCTCAACGTCGCGCCGGAGCGGTCCGCGCTGGCCGGCGTCCCCCTGGCGGACCTCATCGCCGCGCAGCAGGCGCTCGGGATGGACGCGGCCACCGCGCCCGACCCGCACCGGTGGGGCGAGGTGACGACGAACCTCATGGTCTACGAGCCGGTCGTCGACGGCGACGTGCTGCCCGACCTGCCAATCCGGCGGATCGCGGCGGGATCGGCCCGTGACGTGGCCGTGCTCGTCGGGGCCAACCGGGACGAGAACCGGCTGTTCATGGTCCCCAACGGGCTGATCGACATGGTGACCGACCCGTTGCTGCAGATGGTCGTCGCCGGCTACTCGGCGCCGTCCGAGAAGACCCTCGAGGTCTACCGCGCAGGCCGTCCGGGCGCGACGCCGGGTGAGCTGATGGCCGACATCGCGACCGACTGGTTCTTCCGCATCCCGGCGATCCGGCTGGCCGAGGCCCAGGCCGGCGGCGGGCGCGCGTGGGTGTACGAGTTCTCCTGGCCGTCCCCGCAGTTCGGCGGGCGGCTCGGCGCCTGCCACGCCCTGGAGCTCGGCTTCACCTTCGACACCCTGGCGCTGGAGGCGCACGGCGCGCTCATGGGGTCCGGCGCGCCGCAGGCGCTCGCCGACGAGATGCACCGCGCGTGGGTGCGCTTCGTCCGCGACGGCGACCCGGGCTGGGCGCCCTACGACCTCGACCGGCGCGCCGTGCAGGACTTCGGCGAGCAGGTGCGCCTCGTCGAGGACCCCCGCGGCGAGCAGCGGGCGATCTGGGACAGCATCCGCTGACGTCGGAGGGCTCAGTGCACGGCGCGCTCGTGCCCCTCCCAGTACGGCTTGCGGAGCTCGCGCTTGAGCACCTTCCCGGCGGCCGACAGCGGCAGCGTCTCGACCAGCTCCATCGACTTGGGGATCTTGTAGCCGGCGATCTGCCCGGCGCAGAAGTCGTGCAGCTCGGTCAGCGTCGGAGTGGCGCCGGGCACCGGGACGACGACGGCGTGCACCCGCTCGCCCCAGGTCTGGTCCGGGACGCCGATCACCGCGCACGTCGCCACTGAGGGGTGCTGCGCGAGAGCGCTCTCCACCTCGACCGAGTACACGTTCTCGCCGCCGGTGATGATCATGTCCTTGATCCGGTCGGTGAGGTACACGTAGCCGTCGTCGTCCATCCAGCCGGCGTCACCGGTGTGCATCCAGCCGCCGCGCAGCGCCTCGGCCGTGGCCTCCGGCCGGTTCCAGTAGCCGAGCATCACGTTGCCGCCGCGGACGACGATCTCGCCCACCGACCCGCGGGACACCTCGACGTCGTCGGGACCGACGACGCGGACCTCGGTGTGGTACGCGGCGCGGCCGACCGAGCGCCGGTGCGTGGGGTCGTCGTGGTCGGCGGCGGTCAGGAGGGTGGCGGAGGGGGCGAGCTCGGTCATCCCGTAAGCCTGCAGGAACCGGGCGTTGGGCAGCGCCTTCATCACCCGGCCGAGCAGTGCGTCGGACATCGGGGAGGCGCCGTAGAGCACCTGACGGACGCTGGTCAGGTCGAAGTCGTCGATCCGCGGTGAGTCGACGACCAGCTGGAGCATGGTCGGCACCAGCAGCAGGTCGGTCACCCGGTGCTCCTGGACGGCGGCCAGCACCGCGAGCGGGTCGAAGGCCGGGATCATGACGTGGGTCCCGCCGGCGACGACCTCGCTGACCCACATGGAGAAGTCGGCCAGGTGGAACATCGGCGCGGCGTGCAGGTACGTGCTGTCCGGCCGGGGTTCCGCCACGGCGAGACCGCCCATGATCGCGGTCAGCAGGTTGCGGTGGCTGAGCATGACGCCCTTCGACCGCCCGGTGGTGCCGCCGGTGTAGAAGACGCCGGCCAGGTCGTCCCCGCCGCGGCGCACGTCGTCCACGGGCTCGGTCCCGGTGACGAGCTCCTCGAACGCGAGGGCACCCTCCGGGGTCGGCCCGTCGCCGGCGTGGACGACGTGCCGCAGGCCCGGCACGGCCTGCCGCAGCGCCGGCACCATCGGGGCGAAGACGTCGTCGACGGCGAGCACCTCGGCGCCCACCTCCGTCAGGGACTCGGCGATCTCCGGGACGCTCCAGCGGAAGTTGACGGGCACCAGGACGCCCCCGCCCCACAGCACGCCGGCGAGGTACTCGTGGTAGCGGTCGGAGTTGAGGGCGAGGATCGCCGCGCGGTCGCCGTCGGCCACCCCGAGCGAGCGCAGGGCGCCGGCCAGCCGGGCGATCCGGTCGACCGACTCGCCGTGGGTGCGCGTGCGCCCGGCGCAGACGGTGGCGAGCCCGTCGGGGCGCTGCTGCACGGCGCGGTGCAGTCCCTGGGTGAGGTACACGGTGCGGTCCTCCCGGCCGGCGGTGGGCGATGCGGCCACGGTGCCGAGCCGGGAGGGCGCGCCGCCAGGGACGCAGGTCCCCGGCTCAGGTGAGGTACCGCTGGAACCAGCGCAGCTGGGCTGGGGCCGACTCGGCGAACGCGTCGCCGACATAGGCGTCGAAGTGCCCGACCGGCAGCACGAGCAGCTCCTTCGGGTGCCGGGCCCGCTCGTAGTACTCCAGCGTCAGGTCGGCGACGGTGAGGTGGTCCTGCGCGGCGACCACCATCATCAGCGGGGTCGGCGCGATCTGGCCGATGTAGGCGCCGGGCTCGTACTCGGTGAACATCTCCACCGACCGCAGGGTGACCTCGTTCTGCCAGGTGGTGGCGCGCTCGAGGATCGGCCCGAGGAAGAAGTCGTGGCTGTCCGCGGTGGGCAGCGCGCACGGCTCGTCGGGCTCCTTCTCCCACGCCACCGGGATCATCCCGGGGTCTGCGCCTGCGTAGCGGGCGGCGCGGTCGGCGTCGAACGCCTCCCGCAGCCCGGCGAAGGCGTCGGCACGGATCAGCCTTCGGGCGTTGGCCAACCCGCTGACCAGGGGCACCTGGGAGACGACGCACGTCACCCGGCGGTCGAGCGCGCCGACGACGAGCACGTGCCCGCCGCTGTAGCTGGACCCCCAGATCCCGATCCGGTCGGGGTCGGCCCACGGCTGGGTCTGCGCCCAGGTGATCGCCGTCCGGTAGTCGCGGATCTGCTGCCACGGGTCCAACTCGCCGCGGGGCGCGCCGTCGCTCGCGCCGACGTTGCGGTTGTCGTAGACCAGCACCCCGAGCCCGCCGTCGGCGAAGTGCTCGGCGAAGTCGTCCAGGTGCATCTCCTTGGTGGCGGAGAAGCCGTGGGACATGACGACCAGCGGCCGTCGTGTGTCGGTGGGGCCGTCGTCGGGGGAGTAGTGCCAGCCGCGCAGGGTGACGCCGTCCTCGGTCCTGAACTCGATGTCCTCTCGCATGCCGCCGACCCTGGCCGGGCGGGCGACCGGCGTCGTGACGATCCGTGCGATCTCTCCGACGATCCCTGCAGGCCTTGCCGACGCCGGGGCGCCGGGGTTGGCTGCGCGGCGGGAGGTCCCCGATGACGCTGCTGGTGGAGCGGTGGAGCCCGGACGACGCGGCGCCGGCCGACCGGGCCGAGGCCTTCCGCGAGGTCGTCAGCGCCACCCACCTGCCGTGGGCGCTGACCCCCGGGCCGGAGCTGCCGGGGCAAGTCGGTCTCAGCCGCTACCGGATCGGTGACCTGACGCTGGTCGACTGCCGGTGCGGCCCGTGCTCGGGTTCCCGGGGGCGGGCGCAGTGGGCGGCGACTGGTGAGGACGTCGTCGGCGTGCTGTTCGTCCGGGAGGGGCTGGAACTGGTCGAGGTCGGCGGCGAGCGGGTGGTCGCCGGCCCCGGGTCGGCGCTGCTGTGGCGGGCCGACGAGGCGGTGCGCTTCCGGGTCCCCGGCCGCCTGCACAAGTGGACGCTGCTCGTGCCGTCGTCCCGCCTGCCTTCTGTGCCGGGCGGGCTGCTGGACCCGGCGTCCGCCGGGCTGCTGGCCGCGCTGCTGGGGACGGCACTCGGCTCGGCCGCCGCGGTGGACGGGCGGCTCGGCCGGCCGCTCGCCGACGCCGTCGTCGACCTGCTGGCCGGCGCGCTGACCACCCCGCCCGAGGACCCCGCGTGGGCCCGGGTGACCGGCTACGTCGATGCGCACCTGCGCGACCCGGCGCTGACCCCGGCGGCCGTGGCCGCCGGGGCCTACCTCTCGGTGCGCTCCCTGTACGCGCTGTCCGCCGCGCACGGGACGACTCCGGCCGGGTACGTGCGCCGGCGCCGGCTGGAGGCCGCGCACCGGGAGCTGACCCGGCGGGGGACGGCGGTGACGGTGGCGGGCGTGGCGCATGCCTGGGGGTTCCGCGACCAGGCGACGTTCGGCCGCGGCTTCCGTGCGGCGTTCGGCCGGACCCCGAACGAGGTGCGGCGCGGTCAGTCCCCGCGCGGGCCGACGTCCTCCACGTCGAAGAAGGTGACCGAGACGCCGCCGGTCGCGAGGACCGGGACACCCTCCCCGGCGGCCGCCCACTCGGGGGTGCGCATGGCCGCGGCCATCGCCTCCGCGGACGCGAAGTCGAGCTCGGCGACGAGGTAGGTGGCCGGCGGCTCGCCGTCGCGCGAGGTGGGCCGACCGAGCGTGTAGCGGAGCACGCCGGGCACCTCGTTGATCAGCCGGACGTGCTCCCGGTAGCGCTCCTCGAACACCGCCGCGTCCGTGGGCTGCCCGTACTGGACGACCATCCTGTGCACCATGTCTCCGCCTCCGTGCCGGGGTCCGTACCGGCCGCCGCCGACCCAAGCAGGTCCGCGGCGAGCGAGGGAACCGGCCTTCCGCCGGGCGGCGGGTACCTGCACCCCCTGCGGACGCTCGTGCTCTGCCCACCACCGTGGGCAGAGCACGAGCTCCCGCACATCCCCGGTCGGCCGCTCCCGCTCCGGCTGGGTCAGACGGTCTCGGGCACGTGCAGGTGGGCCAGCGCCAGGTCCATCTCGGCGATGTCCACGATGTGGGCGCCCATCGCGCGGGCGAACTGCTCGCGCAGCGACCGTGCGTGCCGGCGCACCAGTGCGAGCGCCTCGTGGGTCTGGAAGCTGGTGACGCTGACCGTCCGGCTGGTGCGCCGGTCGACAAGCATGCTGACGCTGCAGAAGCCGGGCAGCTCCTGGAGCCGGGGCATGAGGTTGAACTGGTAGGTGTCGAGCAGTTCGTCCACGTGGTCGGGCCTGATGCGGGCCCAGGTGACCTGCGCGGCGGCGCCGTCCCCGGCGTGCCGGTCCCGGTGGAGGACGGCGATCTCCCACTGCCGGACCTCGGCGTCGGTGCCGCCGAGGGTCTGGACGAGGCGGTCGCGGACCGGTTGGACGTCCTCGGCGGTGCTGAGCATCGCCTGCTCGTCGGCCCACGCGGTCGCGACGATGCAGCGGCCGCTCTCGCGGTCGGTGAGCATGGACAGGCCGACGCAGCCCTCGGTCTGCTGGACGGTCGGCAGCACCTCGTCGCGCAGGTACGTGACGCCGGCGTCGATGTTCGCGGGGTTGCCGCGGATGCTGGTGGATCGCGCGTACAAGCGCCGCTCCTCCCGGTCGGGGCAGTCTGATGGCGCTCACCTTGTCGGTCGCCGGTCGGAGGGGCAACCACTCGCCGGTTGCGCGGTGACTTTCCGAGCGGCCGGCGGTCTGTACGGCATGCAGACGATGCAGCTCGACCTCGGCCCGCAGGCACAGCTGCTCAAGGGCGTCGTCGCTGGCGTGCGCGACGACCAGCTGACCGCTCCGACGCCCTGCCCGGACATGACGGTGGCCACGCTGCTCGACCACGTCGTCGGCCTCACCCACGCCTTCCGGAAGTCGGCGGAGAAGGACCCGGTGCCCGGCGCCCCGGTCGCCTCGGCCGATGCCCTGACCCCGGACTGGCGCGTCGTCATCCCCGCCCAGCTCGACGCCCTGGTGGCCGCGTGGCGGAAGCCGGAGGCGTGGGAGGGGGACACCGCGGCCGGCGGCGTGGAGATGCCGGCACCGGCGATCGCCGTCGTCGCGCTGGACGAGATGACGGTGCACGGCTGGGACCTCGCCGTCGCGACCGGCCAGGAGTACTCGGCCGACCCCGCCTCGGTGGAGGCGTGCCTGGGCTTCGCGAGCCAGGTCGCCGCCGAGCCGGCCGTACCCGGGCTGTTCGGCCCGCCGGTGCCCGTGCCCGACGACGCCCCGCCGCTGCACCGCCTCCTGGGCCTCACCGGCCGCGACCCCTCCTGGCGCCCGCCGGCCTGACGCCCCGGGCGGCTGCCGCACGGTCGGTAGCCGCCGGTGGCGCAGCACGGAGGATCGCCGGGAGCCCGCCGTTCCGCGACCGACCGTCTTGAGCACCCGCCGCCCCGGCGGGAACCTGCAAGCGCCCACCGTCACCGCCCCGACCTGGCCGGGAGGTGTGGTCCGCCGTCGGTGCCGTGACACGAGCCGGACCGAGCAGGGACGTCTTCCACCCGCGGACGCCCAGCACGACCGTCAACCCATCTCCGAGGGTCACGGCGAGGTGGCCCTCCCGGGACACAGGAGGCTCCCCATGGGGCAGATGTACCTCCACCGCTTCGTCACCCGCGACGGCGTGGCGAAGGCCGAGGTGGACGCGGCGTGGACGGAGGGGTTCCGGACCTTCGCCAAGTCGGGCAACTGGGGCGGGGTCGACAGCGGGGTGATCCACCACAAGACGTGGGGCACCAGCTGGGGCGGCTACATCCTCATCGAGGTGGACGACCCGGATGCCCTGGCGCGGTACCAGACGTACCACCTGCAAGACCTACGGGCACGTCGTCCACATCACGCTCGAGCCGCTCTACGACATGGACAAGGCCTTCGAGAGCGTCATCAACAGCATGAAGTGAGGCGGCTCAGCCGACGACGAAGGCGGTCGACTGAGGGCCGTCACCGTCGATGCACGCCCCGGTGACGACGACGCTCCCGCCGTCGCCGAGGGGCGCGACCGCCCCGAAGACGCCGGCGCCGGCGCAGAGCTTGACCGCGCCGACCTGCTCGCCGGTGATCAGGTCGACCGTGACCAGTTCGGCGGGGAACTCCAGGTCGGCGAGCGGCACGTGCCCGAGGCGGCCGGTCGGGTCCACGGCGAGGTCGAGGGCGGAGTCGCCGGCGCCGTCGACGTCGGCCGTGGTCTCCACTGCGCCGTCGACCACGGTGACCAGCCGCCCGCTGCTGCGGGCCTCGCCGAGGTGCACGGTGGCGACGGCGGTGCCGTCCGCGGTCACCTGCAGGGCGGTCGGCGTGCTGCCGCGCTCGGGGACGAGCTCGACCGGGTCACCGGCCGATCGCAGGTCCCGGTCGAGGAACACGAGGACGGCGCCGGTGCCGCCCGCCGGGCGTTCGGCGGCGACCAGGGCGGCGAGGCCGTCGTCGGGGGTGACGGCGAGGTGCGTGACCGGCGCGCTCGTCGTCCCGGTGCCGCGCGCCGCGCCCGTGGCGACGTCGACGGCGGCGACTCGGGTGTCCCGCGCGGCGTAGAGCGTGCGGCCGTCGGAGGTGAGGACGACGGCCGTCGGGATGCCGCCGAGGTCCCACGGGGTGGCGGTCGGCTGCGCGACGCCGGGCGGCAGTCGGAGGAGCTCGGCGCCCGCGACGAGGACCGTTCCGTCGTCGGTGACGGCGAGCCGTGCGTGCGCGTCGACGGGCGGGATGGAGCGCACGTCGGTCGCGGCCGGTCCGGCGTCGCCCGAGGTCAGCCGGACCAGCCAGCTCTGCGGGTTCCCGTCGGCGCCGAGGAGGGCGACCGGCGACCCGTCGGGGCCGGCCGCGAGGTCGAAGAGGACGACGTTGCCACCGACGGCGGCGTCCAGGTCGACGGTGCCGAGCACCTCGGTGACGGTCTGCTGGGGCGCCGGCTCTCCGTCGTCGGGCCGCTCGTCGCCGGTGCAGCCGGCCGTGGCCAGGACGGCCGCCAGCGCCGCGGCGGTGCGGCGGGCGGCGGGCATCTCCGGCTCCCGGGGTCGGGGAGCCGAAGCGTGGCGCGCACCGGCCGCACCCGGCAAGCCGAGGCCCGGCCGCGACGCGGAGGTCCTGGCGCGTCGAGTGCGCGCTGGCTCACCATCGACCTCCTCCGGCCGCGGCCCGTGTCCGGAGCCCGAGCCCCGAGGGAGCTCCCATGCCCGCACGTCCGGTGTCGCGCGCCCGCCACCTCCTCGTCGTCCTGCTGGCCACCGTCGGACTGGTCGCCGCTGGTTCCCCGGCGCTGGCCGAGCCGGGCCGCGCGCCCGCCGAGCACGACACGAACGGGCACGGCCGGACCTACCTGGCGCTGGGGGACTCGGTGCCCTTCGGCTTCCGCGGGTCGCAGCCACCGGAGGTGTACGCGGACCCGGCGAACTTCGTCGGCTATCCCGAGCTGGTCGCCGACGACCTGGGCCTCCGGGTGCTCAACGCCAGCTGCCCGGGGGAGACGACCGAGAGCTTCATCGACGCCACGGCCCAGAGCAACGGATGTCAGAACAGCCTCGGGTCCGACGTCGGTCACCGCGACTTCTTCCCCCTGCACGTCGACTACGAGGGCTCCCAGCTCGACTACGCGGTCGAGGTGCTCCAGCAGGAGCCGAGGGTCCGGGTGGTGACCCTGCAGCTCGGCGCCAACGACGGGTTCCTGTGCGTGCGGACCGGCGCCTGCAGCACGCCCGAGGGATTCCGGGCGCTGGCCGCGCGGGTCGGGCAGAACGTGGACCGCATCCTCGCCACGCTGCGGGAGGAGGCCTGCTACTCCGGGCGGCTCGCCGTCGTCACCTACTACGCGCTCGACTACACCGACCCGGCGGCCACGCAGCTGCTCAATGCCGCACTGGCCGCGGCGGCCGCCAGGAACGGGGCCGTCGTCGCGGACGGCTTCGCGGCCTTCGCGCCCCGTGCGCTGGCGGCCGGCGGCAGCTCGATCGCCGCGGGGCTGGTGCCGCCGGCCGACGTCCACCCGACGGAGGAGGGCCAGCGGCTGCTGGCCGGAGCGGTCGAGCAGGCCGTCGGGCACTGACGGCGGCTGGGCCCGTCCAGCAGGGTGACGGGCGCAACCTGCCGCTTCCGGTCCGGGGCTGCCGATAGGGCAGATGAGGCGGCGGTTGCCCACGACCCCCGTCGCCCGGGGAGTGGCTTGCCCATGGCTCGACAGGGACGGATCGGGAACGGTCTGGCAGCGCTCGGTGGCGCGCGTCCCGACGTGATCGAGGCGGCGCCCGGTGCGCGGCCTCGGTTCGTCGCGCTCGGCGGCGTCCTGCTGAGCACGGGCGGCCTCGCCGTCGTGTCGGCGGCGTTCGCGGTGCACATGGCGCTGGGCGTCTGGTGGCCGTTCGCGCTGGTCATCGGCCTGGGCTGGGGCGCCGTCGTCGTCAACCTGGACCGGATGCTGCTGGTCGGGATGGCGCACGACGCGTCGCTGAAGCGGAACCTGGCGCTCGCCGTCCCCCGGGTGGGGCTGGCGCTGGTGCTCGGCGTCGTCGTCGCGACGCCGCTGACGCTGCAGGTGTTCCACAAGGAGATCGACACGGAGATCGTGTCGATGCAGGCCGAGGCGGCCGACGCGTACCGGACCGAGCTGGAGTCGGACGCGCGCTTCGTCGGGCTGCCGGCGCTGCGGGAGCGGATCGCCACCCAGGAGTCGATCGTGGCCACCGGGGGGCAGAGCGACCCGGAGCTGATCGCGGTGCAGGCCTCCGTGACCGACCGGCAGGCCGCCTACGACGCGGCCCTGGGCACCCAGCGCGAGCTCGAGGCCAAGGCGCAGTGCGAGCTGGACGGCACCTGCGGCACCGGCGACGCCGGGACCGGCACCGCCTACCAGCAGGCGCGCGCGGCTGCCGACGCGCAGGTGGCGGTGGTCGCCTCGGCGCGCTCGGAGCTGGACGCCGCGGTGGCGGCGGCCGGCTCCGCGCAGGCGCGCAGTGCTCAGCTGGCCGCATCCTCGCTGGACGGGGACCGGGCCGAGCTGGCCCGGCTGACCGAGGACCAGAACACCCTGCAGGCCGCGTTCGACGCGACCAACGAGGGCGCCGGCGGCATCCTCATGCGGCTGGAGGCCCTGGACCGGCTGGGTGACAGGAACGCCACCCTGGCCGCGGCGCAGTTCATGCTGTCGCTGCTGTTCATGTGCGTGGAGATCCTGCCGGTGCTGATGAAGCTGCTGCTCAACTTCGGCCCGCCGTCGGCCTACGACAAGCTCGCCGCGCTGCGTGACTCGGGTGACGTCGAGGTCGAGGAGATGCAGAAGGAGTCGCGGCTGGCGGTGGCGGCCGCTCGCGAGGAGCTGCTGGTGATGGCGGAGCGCGAGCGGATCGACCGGCAGAAGGAGCAGATCATGTCCCGGCAGCGGGCGGCCGTCGCCGCGGCCCGGCAGGCGATGGCGGCGCCGACCGCTCCGTCTGCCTCTGCGGCTCCCGGGGCCGAGACGGCGCGGCAGCAGTGGGACACCGGACCGATCCTCAACCTGGCGCGCAACGCCGCCGCCCGGACGGTGCGCTCCGTGCGCCGGCGGCCGTCGGACCGGGTGGCCGTCTGACGCTGTTCCGCCCTCCCGGCCCCTCCGTGGTCTGATGCCTGTGGTGTCAGCCGGCGGAGGGGCCGGTGGCGTTTCGAGAGGGTGGGCGTGTGACTGCTGACTCCAGCTCCGGCTCAGGCGAGGTGCTGCTCGAGGTCGACGGCGCGGTGGCGGTGGTGACGCTGAACGCGCCCGACCGCCGGAACGCGCTGACGCCTGCGATGGCTCGCGAGCTGAGCGGACTGTTCGACGAGGTGGACGCGCGGCCGGAGGTCGGGGCGCTGGTCGTGCGGGCGGTGGGGAAGTCGTTCTGCGCGGGCGGCGACATCCAGACGCTGACGGACGCCGGTCGCGACCCTGCCGAGCCGTCCGCCTATGAGGGGATGTCGGCGATCTACGACTCCTTCTACCGGCTGGGGCAGGTCCGGGTGCCGACCATCGCCGCCGTGCGCGGGTCGGCGGTGGGCGCCGGGATGAACATGCTGCTGGCGACCGACCTGCGGATCGTGGCCTCCGATGCCCGGCTGCTGTGCGGGTTCCTCAAGCGGGGGATGCACCCGGGCGGCGGGCACTTCGTGATCCTGTCCCGGCTGATCGGCCGCGAGGCGGCGGCGGCGATGGTGCTGTTCGGCGAGGAGATCGACGGTGCGCGGGCCGTCTCGCTGGGGCTGGCGTGGGAGGCGGTGGACGACGCCCGTGTCGAGGATCGCGCGCTGGAACTGGCCGCGCGCGTCGCTGCCGACCCGGAGCTGGCGCGGGTGGCGGTGGGCAACTTCCGCAAGGAGACGGCGACGCCGGTGAGCTGGGAGATCGCGACCCAGTTCGAGCGGCCGGCGCAGATGTGGTCGATGCGCCGGTCCGCTCGGGACTGAGGTCCGTCAGCGCCGGGCGGGCACCCGGTCAGACGGTCTCGGGCACCCGGAGGTGGGCGAGGACGACGTCCATCTCGGCGACGTCGAGGATGTCGACGCCCGCGACGTTGACTGCCTCCTCGCGCACGGAGCGCGCGTGCTCGCGGCTCTGCTCGACTGCGGCGCGGCTCTCGAAGACGGCGGTGCCGACGCCGCGGCCGCTGTCCCGGTCGACCAGCATGCTGAGGCTGCAGAAGCCGTCCATGTCCTGGATCCGCGGCATCAGGCGGGTCCGGTACGTGTCGAGCATCTGGTCGACCTTGCCGGGATCCGCGCGGACCCAGGTGACCCGCGCGCACGCGCCACCGCCGGCGGGGTGCTCGCGGTGGAGGACGGCGATCTCCCACTCCTGCACCTCGAGCTCGTCGCCTGCTCCGAAGCGGTCCATCAGCTGCCGGCGCATCGGGTGGACGCGCTCGGCGCTGGCCTCCATGGCCTGCCGGTCGTCCCAGGCCGACGTCGCGATGCACTGGCCGGACTCGCGGTTGCACATCATCGACAGGCCGACGCAGCCGTCCATGTCACGCATCGCCGGCCAGACCTCGTCGCGCATGTAGGCGATGGCGTCGTCCAGGGAGCCGGGGTTGCCGCGGATGGTGGTGGAACGGGCGTACATGGCGCCCTCCTCTCCTGCCGGCGGCGACACCCCTGCGGCATCGCCGCACGGTCGAGCCTCCTCGGTCGGGGGACGGCGGACAACGCTGCGACGCGTGCGTTTCCCGGCCGGCGGACCCGGGGCGCCGGCCCGGCTGTGCCGCCGTCGATCGCCCCGTGCACCCTCGGTAGCCGGTGGTCGACGGACGCGGAGGATCGCCGGGGCCGACCTCGGGCCAGGGTCGGGCGTCCCTGTCGGTGCCGGGCGGACGGCAGGACCCTCCCCGGTGCTCCTCGCGTCGCCCGCGGCCAGCCGGGACCCGCGCCGGCCGCGGGTGGACGAGCAGGAGCCCGGTCCACCGAGGGAGGCTCGACATGAAGTACGTGCTGACGTGGAAGGCCCGCAGCGGAGGGTCCGCACAGGAGAACCTGGCGTCGACCAAGCGCTCGCTCGAGGTGTTCGGCAAGTGGACGCCCGGCACGACCGTCCACCAGTTCCTCAGCCGCGTCGATGCGGCCGGCGGCTTCGCCGTCATCGAGTCCGACGATCCCGCCGCCGTCGCCAAGGACTGCGCGATCTTCGCGTCCTTCCTGGAGTTCACCGTGTACCCCGTGATCGACATCGAGCAGGGTGCGGCGGTGCTCCAGGCGGCGGTCGACATGAACGAGAGCGTCTGACCCGTCCCCGCGCCGTGTCGCTGGAAAGACCGAGGTCTGCCGTCAGGCGCTCGTGCCGGCGTCGGTGGGCGTGGGCGTGACCGTGGAGAGCGTGACCGTCTCGGTGACCGTGGCGGTGTAGCAGAGCTCCCCGACGCAGTACTGGGCGTTGACCTCGATGTACGTCGGTAGTGGCAGGAACACCCGCAGCGCCCCGAAGGAGGTCGCCGTCCAGGCCGTCGGCGTGCTGGAGCACGGCGCGGGGACGCCGAAGAAGTCGCGCGCGATGTCCAGGCCCTGTACCTGCGCGACGTCGCCGAAGACCACCGCGTCGACCGGCACGTTGCAGGTCACCGTGCCCGTGAGCACCACGGTCCCGGGTTCGCTGCCGATCTCGGCCGAGTCGAGAGTCACCTCGACGGGGTCGACCTGGGCGGGAGCGGGACGTACGGGGATGGGCGGTGCGGCGAGAGCGGACGGTGCGGCGAGCGCCGCCGTCGCGACGACGACGCACAGCACGAGGGCGGTGCGGGCCAGAGCCGCGACAGGGCGGGGCGAACCTGCGGACATCGTTGCCTCCGAGCGGACACGCGGGCGGGGGACTGGCACGACGTCCATCGTCGGGACTCAGCATTCGACGATCTCGAGGTGCCCGGTGCGCCGCGTGCGCGGACGCGGTGAGCCGGAGGTTCCTCGCGGCCGAACGGCCCCGTCAACGGCGCCGCTGACCGTGCGTCAGCCTCCGGTTGCGCCGTGACCCACAGTCGCGGGTGGCCGAGAACGAGTGACCCCTCTGGACGTGCGCCGCTCCTCAGCCGGTGCTGGACCGTCACGGCCACCGGGGTGCCGTCCGACCAGGGCGCCCGAGGCGCCCGAGTGCGGCGAGTTCAGACGGTCTCGGGCACCCGGAGGTGGGCGAGGACGAGTTCCATCTCCGCGACGTCCACGATGTCGACTCCCATGGTCTCCACGGCCTGCTGCCGCGTCTTGCGCGCCTCGTCGCGGGTCTGCTCCATGGCCGAGCGGCTCTCGAACACGACCGTGCCGACGCCGCGGCCGCTGTCGCGGTCGACGAGCAGGCTGAGGCTGCAGAAGCCGGGCATCGCCTGGAGCCGTGGCATGAGGCCGGTGCGGTAGGTGTCCAGCACGTGGTCGACCCTCCAGGGGTCGCTGCGGACCCAGGTGACCCGGCAACAGGCGCCGTCGCCGGTGGGGTGCTCGCGGTGCAGGACGGCGATCTCCCACTCCTGGACCTCCGGCTCCCCGGCGCCGATCCCGAAGCGCTCGACCATCTGCTCTCGCATGGGGCGGACGTGCTCGTCGCTCGCGCGCATGGCCTGCAGGTCTTCCCAGGCCGAGGTGGCGATGTAGCGGCCGCTCTCGCGGTCGCACATCATCGACAGGCCGACGCAGCCGTCCATGTCACGCATCGCCGGCCAGACCTCGTCGCCCATGTAGGCGATGGCCTCGTCCATCGAGCCGGGGTTGGTCATCAGGGTGGTGGAACGGGCGTACATCTCCCGGCTCCTCTCGTGCCGGCGACGACACCCCTGCGGCATCGCCGCTCGGGCCGAGCGTCCTCCCTGGCAGCGGTGGACAACGGTGCCGAACGTCCCGCTCCTCACGCCGGCGTCCCGGCGGCGTCGTAGCCGGGCAGCCAGCGCCGGACCTCGTCGTCCACGGCCACGGTGGCGCCGAGCGAGCACAGGACGCCGACCAGCTCGGCGGCGACTCGCTGCAGCAGCAGGTAGTGCGGCGGGATGGTCAGCCGGCGCTGGGTGCGGGCGGCTGTGCTGAGGGGGTCGGAGGCGCGGCGGGTCTGCTCCTGCATCCAGCGGCGGGTGAACCGGTATTCCGTGGCGCGCAGCGGCTCGAAGTAGGGGTCGAGCAGGTCGAGCAGCGCCGTGTCGGTGACCTTGTCGGGCTGGACGAGGTGCGCGGACGTGGCGATGCGGTGGAGTGTCGCGGCGTCGCCGTCCCGGCCGGCGGCGAGCAGCGGACCGAGCCGGTCGGGCCAGCCGCGCGGCATGGCCTGGGTGGAGCCGAAGTCGAGGACGGCGAGCCTCCTGTCCGGGAGGAGGCGGAAGTTGCCGGGGTGCGGGTCGCCGTGCACGCGGTGGGCGCGGACCGGGCCGGAGGCGAGGAGGCGCACGAGGAGCTGACCGGCGCGGTCCCGGTCGTCCTGGGTGCCGTCGGCGATGACCCGGGACAGGGGAGTGCCGCCGACCCACTCGGTGACCAGCACCTGGCCCTGGACGTCGAGTACGTCGGGGACGGCGATGTCCGGGTCGCCGCGGTAGGCGTCGGCGAAGGCCTGCTGCGCCGCGGCTTCCCTCGAGTAGTCGGCCTCCTCGGTGAGGCGTTCGCGCAGCTCGGAGAACAGCTCCCGGACGTCGACGTGCGGCGCGGCCGCCTTCATGACCGGTGACAGCACCTGCAGCGTGCCGAGGTCGGCGACGAGAGCCTCGGCGGCGCCCGGGTACTGGACCTTCACGGCCACCGGCGTGCCGTCGGCCCAGGTGGCGCGGTGCACCTGCCCGATGCTGGCCGCCGCGACGGGCCGGTCGTCGAAGTCGCGGAACCCCTGCCGCCAGTCCGTGCTGAGGGACCTCGCGAGCTGCTCGTGGACCCGCGCGGTCGGCATGGCCGGCGCCGCCTCCTGCAGCCGGGTCAGCGTCTCGCGGTAGGGGCCGGCCAGCTGCTCGGGCAGCGCGGACTCCATCGCCGACAGCGCCTGGCCGACCTTCATGGCGCCGCCCTTGAGGTGGCCGAGAGTGGCGAACAGCTGCTCGGCGGTGCGCTGCTGCACCTGCGCGGCAACGGCCTCGGCGGGGCGGCCGCCGATCCGCTTCCCGATCCCGAAGGCGGTGCGTCCGGCATAGGCGGCCGGGAGCGCGGCGAGCCGGGCCGTCCGGGCAAGGCGGCCCTGTGTCGGCGTGCTGTCCTCGGCGGACCCCACCGCACGACCGTAACCCCGCCGGCGGGCTGCTCGTCCGGCCACCGCCGTCGGCCCCGACCACCGGAGGGGGGCGCTCGGACGCCGGAACACGCGCGTGCCGACACGTCGACGGGAGTGCTCGTCCCGGCGGACGGGCGGACGGGGGACCGCGGACCAGCCCCTCACATGCGCAGCGGATCGGGCGGCGCGAGGTCGTCGAGCCAGGGCGGATCGGGCTCGGGATCGTGGTACCAGCCTGGCGGGCGGGTGTGTCGGGAGACGCCCGACGGCGTGCGGACGATCAGCCGGCCGTCGGGGAGCAGGGTGAACGACCAGCCGCGGGCGAACGTCTTGATCCGGTGGTGCCGCCGGCAGAGGCAGCAGAGGTTCCAGCAGGCGGTCGGCCCGCCGGCGGCGAACGCCCGCCCGTGGTCGAGGTCGTGGCGGCCGGGCCTGCGTCGGCAGCCGGGCATGCGGCAGTGCCGGTCGCGGGCGGTGACGAGGCGGCGTTGCGCGGCGGTGGGCCGGTAGCCGCGGGTCGGCGGCGGAGGCCGCACACCGGGCCCGTCGTCCCCTGCGCCGCCGTTCAGTCCGGTGTCCTCGGCCGGGTGCCCCCTCCGGTTCCGGCGGCGGAGGCGGCGGCCCAGTCCGGCGGCGCGGCGGAGCTCGGCGCGGCTGGCGACGGCGAGGGTCTCGCCGGTGGTCGGGTCGTCGATCGCGACGTGGACCGCCCCGCCTGTCGGAGCCGACCCGAGGTTGAGCATGTCCAGCGAGGCGAGCAGTTCGCGGCACTGGGCGGCGGAGATCAGCTGCCCGTCCAGCTCCGCCGGGGCCGCGCCGGCCGGCGCATCGGGCCGCAGCGAGGAGACCCCTGCGTGGATGTGCAGCTGCGCGGTGACCGGTGGGCGGCTGGTGTCCCACGGACGCAGGATGAGATCCAGCGCCGCGGCGGAGCGCAGCACGCCCATCGGCCGGTCGTCGCCGTCGGCGCGCATCCACCGCGCGTACTGGTCGACCGCGTCGCGAGCGGCGTGCACGGCAGGGAGCGGCCCCTCGATCACCAGCCGGCCCAGGTCATCGGCGGTGCGCTCGACGTGCACGTCGGCCCGGCGCTCGGCTTCCCTCCGGCGCCGCTCCTTGGCGTCGGCGTCCAGCCGGTACAGGTGGTAGCGGGCCCGGTCGGCCAGCCGGCCGGGCGGGCATGCCTCGGCACCCGGGAGCACCCGCGCCTGGACTCCGGCGGCGACCTCGTCGTCGGCGTCGCCGAGCAGGTCGAGCAGGATGCGCGCCTTGCGGACCGTCAGCCGTCCGGCGTACAGCTCCGACCAGGTCGGGGCCAGCTTGGTGGTGAGAAGCAGCGACTCGGCCGCGAGCCGGCCGGCCTCGGCCTCGGAGCAGTGCCGGATGAGCGCGAGCTCGGACACGAAGTCGTCGGACACGTCGGCGAGCGCGGCCGGACGCATCGCCCGGGAGTCCGGCCCCGGCCCGCCCCGGGGGCCGAAGGCGGCGTCGCGCTCGACCGAGCGCCGGCGGGCCAGCTCGGCGATGGTCGCGGCCTGCCGGGCGTGCTCGCGGGCCATGCAGGCGTCGGCCGACCAGATGTCGCAGACCAGCTCCAGCTCGGCCACCAGTGGCGACACCACCTCCGCGGGCAGGACGGGCAACGGCACGCCGTCCTCCGGCGGCCGCGGCACCCCTCCGTCCTCCATGGCTGCACGCTAGCCACGGGCTCTGACAATTCCCGCAGCTCAGCGAGCAGCTACTGCGACCGCACGGCCATGAGGAAGGCAGGGGCGGACGCGTCGACCGCCGCCAGCGCGTCGTCCGTGAGTCCTGGTCGGAGACCGCGAGCAGCGTGCCCGTGGCGGATCAGATCGCGGAGCAGGTCCGGCGCGCGGTCGAGGTGCGGCGTCAGGCGGTCGAGCTGCCAGAGCTCCGGACCGAGGACCCGGCCGACGTTCCACGGACTCCAGACGAGCGGGTCCCCGTTGCCGTTGGCGCTGCCGGCGGCCAGCACCTCGTCGACGAGCGGCCGCAGGTCGTCGTCCGACCACGAGGAACCCCACGGACCGGCGAGGAAGCTCTCGGCGACCTCGTCCAGCTCGTCCGCCGACAGGTCCGGCAGCACGGACTCCTGGCCGCCCTCGGGCAGGAGCGACAGCATCCACTCGACCAGCGGGCGGGACTCGGCCAACCTCTCGGACGCGACCCGCCCGGGGCCGAGGTCGAGCTCGGCGAGGGCCGCGGTGATGCGGGCGCGCGCGTCCGCGGCGGAGATGTCGTGCACGCGCACGTCCGGGTCGTCGTCCTCGACCAGCAGCTCGACCACCGCCGCGATCGGCGACTCCACGACGTACCCGTCGGTCGCGACGGCGCCGAGCTCGTTGTCGATGCGGACGACGGCGGTGAGGGGATGGCCGCCGGGCACGGTGACGCCCACGAGCAGCTCGTCGGCGTCCCGGAACACCGTGCTGACCTCGACCGCCCGGTCGACCGGTTCGCTGCGGTCGAGCTCGGCGAGCCAGCGGGGGAGCACGTGCCCGCGGTCGGCGATCTCGCGGCGTACCCGCCGGCGCAGCTCGGCGTCGACGGTGAGGGTGGCGATCGCGAGCAGGGCGGCCGACGTCTCGACCCGGTCGGCAGCGGAGAAGGTGCGGACGAGGTCGTCGAGCGTGGCCCCCGGGTCGTCGTCCTCGGCGGCCACGGACAGCACCAGGCCGACGGCGCCCAGCAGCGGACCGGGAGTGGGGGAGTCGACGCCGTCGCGCAGGGCGGCCATCAGGTCGGTCTCGGGCGGCGTCCGGCGCTCCTGCGGACGGCGGGACTTCGCTCGCTTCTTGCTCTTCGGCATCGACGGCGGACGCTACTGCGGCCCGCCGACGCGATACGCGAACGGCGCCCGGACGGCTGTGGACAAAGGGTCCCCGCAGCCCTGACCGCGGATAGCCTCGGCGCGTGCTGGAGGAGCTGCGGCCGAGGCTCACCGACTCCGTCATCCGCCGTTCGGTGAGCTCCGGTGCGTTCCAGCGCGGCGCGGTCTACGCGAGCGAGGGCCGGGTCGCCGAGCTCTCCTACTCCGGCGAGCTCGGCGAGTTCGACGCCACCGTGGTCGGCAGCGGAGGACGCTGGTACGAGACCGTCGTCGCCTTCCACGCTGTGGGCGCTCGCTGGTGGGGCGAGTGCAGCTGCCCGGTCGGTGCGGACTGCAAGCACGTCGCCGCCGTGCTCATCGCCGGCCGGGACTGGCTGGACGGCTCGCCAACGCCAGACGCCGAGAACGGCCCGGACTGGGAGACGGCGCTCGCCGAGCTGGTCCGGCCCACCGCGCCGTCCGGGCAGCGGGCGGGCACCCCGCTCGGCCTGCAGTTCGACGTGGAGGCAGCGCCGGCCGCCGTCTCCCGCACGTCCGTCCGCCTGCGCCCGGTCGTACCGGGCGCCAAGGGACGCTGGAACCGCACGGGGGTGTCCTGGCGGGTCCTGCAGTACGACTACTATGCGCAGCGCGATCCCGCGCACGCCGCCGCGCTGCGCGCGCTGTACCGGGCCCACCGGGCGGCCGACGACGACAGACCTGGGTACTACGGCTACGGCTACGGGGACGAGCCGGTGCGGCTCGAGGAGTTCGGCCCCGCGCTGTGGCCGGCCCTGCAGCAGGTGGTGGACGAGGGGGTGACCCTCGTGACCGCCCGTGGCGGTCCCGTCCGGGTGGCCGGGACGTCGGCGTCGCTGGCCGTGGACCTGCGCGGGAACGCCGACCTGCGCATCGAGCCGGTGGTCGACCTGGGCTCCGGCGTCTGCCTTGCAGCCCAGGCGGTGCGGCTGCTCGGCAACCCGCCGCACGGCGCCGTCCTGCTCTCCGGCGATCCGGGACTGCCCCCGGACCTCGTGCCGGAGAGGGGCCTCCTGCTGGTGCCCGTGCAGCCGGTTCCGCGGCGCGCGGCGAAGCTGCTCGCCGCCGGGTCCCTGCGCGTGCCCGCGACCGACCGCGGCCGCTTCCTGTCCGGGTTCTATCCCGCTCTGCACCGCGCGCTGCCGGTCCGCTCGTCCGACGGGTCGGTGGAGCTGCCGGAGGTGCTGCCCCCGCAGCTGTGCCTCCAGGTCGATCACACCGGGAGCCACCGGGTGCGGCTGACCTGGTCGGTGCAGTACCGCACGGGCGAGGAGGTGCGGCGGCTCCCACTGGAAGGTGCCGCCCCGGATCCGGGGCGCGACGTCGCCGCCGAGGAGCGGCTGGTGCGGTCCCTGCCGCTGCCGACGGACCGGCTGCCCGGGCTCTGGCTGGAGGGTCCGGAGCGGCGGCCGGCGCCGACGGCGGAGCTGGCCGGCATGGACACCGTCGTCCTCACGACCGAGGTGCTGCCCCGGCTGGCGGACGCCGGCGTGCTGGTGGAGGTGACCGGGGAGCCTGCCGACTACCGGCACACCGAGGCGGCCCCGGTCGTGCACGTGTCGGCCACGGACGGTCCGGACGCGGACTGGTTCGACCTCGGCGTCACGGTCACGGTGGACGGCGAGGACATCCCGTTCACGATGCTGTTCACCGCGCTGGCCGACGGCGACTCGCACCTGGTGCTGCCCAGCGGGACGTGGTTCGACATCCGCCGTCCCGAGTTCGACCGCCTGCGTTCCCTCATCGACGAGGCGCGGGCGCTGCAGGACGCCGAGCGGCCGGGCCTGCGGATCAGCCGGTACCAGGCCGGGCTGTGGGACGAGCTCGTGGAGCTCGGGGTGGTGGCCGAGCAGAGCGAGCGGTGGGCGCGGGACGTCCGGGCGCTGCTCGACGTCGACGACACCCCGCCGCCGGCGCCGCCCGCGGGGCTGGCCGCGCAGCTGCGGCCGTACCAGCTGCAGGGCTACCAGTGGCTGTCGGTGCTGTGGGACGCCGGGCTCGGTGGCGTGCTGGCCGACGACATGGGGCTGGGCAAGACCGTGCAGGCCCTGGCGCTGGTGTGCCGGGCGAAGGAGGCCGGTGAGCTGACCGCGCCGGTGCTCGTGGTGGCCCCGACCAGCGTGGTGTCGAACTGGGTGCGCGAGGCGGCCCGGTTCGCGCCCGGCCTCGTCGTCCGCACCATCGAGGCCACCGGTCGCAAGCTCGGCATGTCACTCGCCGAGATGGTCGACGGCGCCGACCTGGTCGTCACCTCCTACACGCTGCTGCGCCTCGGCGAGGCGGACTACCGCGAGCTGCCGTGGAGCGGGCTGGTGCTCGACGAGGCGCAGTTCGTGAAGAACCACCAGGCGAAGACGTACGCCGCCGCGCGGCGGCTGCCGGCCCGCTTCAAGCTGGCGATCACCGGGACGCCGGTCGAGAACAACCTGATGGACCTGTGGTCGATGCTGTCGATCGTGGCGCCCGGGCTCTTCCCGAGTCCACAGCGGTTCACCGAGCACTACCGGACGCCGATCGAGCGGGGGAGCGATCCGCAGGTGCTGGATGCGCTGCGCCGCCGGATCCGGCCGCTGATGCGCCGCCGGACCAAGGAGCAGGTCGCCGCCGAGCTGCCGCCCAAGCAGGAGCAGGTGCTCGAGGTGGTGCTCAACCCGAAGCACCGCAAGGTGTACGACACGCACCTGCAGCGGGAGCGCCGCAAGGTGCTCGGCCTCGTCGACGACCTGCAGCGCAACCGGTTCACCATCTTCCGGTCACTGACGCTGCTGCGGCAGCTGGCGCTCGACGCGTCGCTGGTCGACGAGGCCCACGCCGGCATCCGGTCGAGCAAGGCCGACGCGTTCCTGGAGCACCTGCAGGAGGTGGTCGCCGAGGGGCATCGCGCGCTGGTGTTCAGCTCGTTCACCGGGTTCCTGGGGACGGTGCGCGCGCAACTGGACGCCGTCGGCCTGCCCTACGAGTACCTCGACGGGAGCACGCGGGACCGGCAGCGGGTGATCGACGGGTTTCGTTCCGGCCGCGCCCCGGTCTTCCTGATCAGCCTGAAGGCGGGCGGGTTCGGGCTGAACCTGACCGAGGCCGACTACGTGTTCGTGCTGGACCCCTGGTGGAACCCGGCGGTGGAGGCACAGGCGGTCGACCGGACGCACCGGATCGGCCAGGACAAGACGGTGATGGTGTACCGGCTGGTGGCCGCGGGGACCATCGAGGAGAAGGTCATGGCGTTGCAGGAGCGCAAGCGGGACCTGTTCGCCCGCGTGATGGACGACGACGGCGCGCCGGCGGGCCCGTTGACCGCCGACGACATCCGCGGCCTGTTTACCTGAGTGTCGGGCCGGCCGGCACGATGGTTGATGGCTGCCTCGATGCCCGCGCCGGCGGCACCCGGTGGGCGACGCGATTAGGTGCGGGTGTCGATGACCTGGCGACCCTCGGCGCGCCAGGTCGTGAGCAGGAGACGGCAGCATCGTCGGGCATCCGCGAGACGTGAGCCCACGGTCCTCACGGGCGATGAATCGCTCGTTTCCAGGACGCCTCGGCTCACTTGATCGGCCCGAGCTCGCCCGTGCCGCCGGCGAGGATCTGCAGGTCCTCGCTCACGCAGCCGACGGGTTCAGGCACTGGTCACCGGGGCTTCAGGAGTCGACGGCGTCCTCAGTGGGTGCCGTGGACACCTCGCGTCGGCTCGGTCCGACCGTGATGCGCCGAGGCGCGCCGGGGTTCGAGCTGCCCGGGCTGGGGGCGCCGCTGGCCTAGGGTTGGACCAGCGTCCTTCCCCCCGTCCCTCGGCGCTCTCGGCATAGCTACCGGTCGTGCATCGGCCGGTGCTCCCGCGCCTGGACGAACGCCTGTCGCGTTGGTGGCGAGGGCCTCGTGACCGTCGTCCGAAATCCAGGGAGCCTGCACTGTTGTCCGGCATGCCATCCAGCGGGGCGTTCGGCGCCATCTCCACCGGCAACCTGATGGCCGACTGCGAGCGGTGGTGCCGGGACAACCTCCCTCCCCGCGTGCCGGTGCCCGGACTGGGTGCCTCACTGCGGGTGGTCCCGGTCCGCGCCCCGGTGGCTGCTCCGGCGCCGTCCCGCCGCGGAGCGTTCCGGCCGGGACCCAGCTGGCCCGGCGTCCCGGTGGCGCTCACCGGCAGCTGAGCAAGCCGCCTCAGGCGGTGCCCTTTGCGGCGATCAGGTCGGCGACGTCGTTGGGCATCGTGGAGCGGTCGTCGTCCGAGGGCTCCTGGTCGGAAGGCGGACCCTCGACGCCGGTCTGCTTGACCCTCGCTGGAAGCACAGGTTGGGACGTTGATGCCTTGGCGTCGTCAGTGGACGAGCGTCTCCAGGAATCGCCTGTGTCTCGGCGTCGGTCGAGTGGAGGTAGACCCCGCGCAGGCCATGGGTCAGCAGCACCTTGTAGACGTTGCGGACCGCAGATCGAAGTCGGTGTCCGAGACCCGCTGGGTGTTCCGGAAGTCGGGGTCGCCGTTGGCGCTGCGGACGGCGACCCATCGGTCGGTCCGCCACACGAGGTCCGGGCCGAGCAGCACGCCGTTCCACTCGGACTCGAAGCCCTGGGCGGTGTAGACGCAGCCGACCTGGCCGAAGCCGCGCTCGTCGGAGGCCCACAACGCCGCCGGCGGGGCGTCGCCGAACGACCGGTCGCCCTTGAGGTTCCAGTGGCGTGACCAGTCGCCGATTCGTCCGTCGGGGACGAGCGAGCCGTCCGGTCGGGGTCGCTCCGGGTCCAGCAGTCGCCGGCGGCCATCCGGGCGTTCTCGTGAGCCGCGGACTCGGCCAGCGCC
The DNA here is from genome assembly GCF_051383655.1 of Geodermatophilus sp. CPCC 205761. Lineage (NCBI taxonomy): Bacteria > Bacillati > Actinomycetota > Actinomycetes > Geodermatophilales > Geodermatophilaceae > Geodermatophilus > Geodermatophilus sp. CPCC 205761. The sequence goes on along the minus strand of NZ_JALPKQ010000010.1, from coordinate 99,981 downwards.
TGCTCATGGCCGACGGCGACGGCGCCGGCCAAACCTCAAAGCGGTCGTTGCCGCCCACCGCTCCGGTCCGCCCGGCGCGAGTCCGAGCAGCCGTTCCCCGGAGGCGACGTACCCACCGCTGCCGCCACTGCGGTACTGGGTGCCGCCGCCATCCTCCCTTGCGAGTCGACACAGCAGCGGCGCTCGGGACCAATGAGGCACGTGCGTCCAGTCCGAAGGCTTCTCAGCGCAGGTTGCGTCACAGCGGCGGTCCGCTCGGGCAGGATGCATCGCAACGCGCGCAAGCCGCCAGTGAGTGCCTGGCCGGCGTCTGTGAAGAGCCCGACTCGTCTGCCTCCTTCGCAGGGCGTTCCCTACCTGCGTTCGAGGAGCCCACGGTGGATGCCGACATTCAGCTGATCAGTGACGGCGATGGCCTGGCGGTCATCGGGAATCCGACCGCCATCGATCGCTTCCTCGCCGCTGAGGGGCTGCCGTCGAGGGATCTGGGACTGGAACGGCTCGGACCCGTCCTCAGGACCGCGGCTGCAGCAGCACAGGCGGGTTCGGAGCTGGCCGCCCAGGCAGGACGTTGGGTGAAGTTGACCGAGAAGTCCGCGGCTGCGATGAGGAACAGCCCTTTGATGAAGGGCTCGGAGGCGGGTGTCAACCGCGCCATCGCGATGAAGGACGGCAAGACCAAGCACATCCTGGAGATCGTGAAGACGACGCCGGGCGGAGCCCTGACCAATCCGGCGGTCCTGGCCGGTGCGGCCGGGCTCATGGCGCAGCTCGCGATGCAGCAGACCATGGACGAGATCACCGACTATCTCGCCACGATCGACGCCAAGCTCGATGACGTGCTCCGCGCCCAGGAGGACGCCGTCCTGGCGGACATGATCGGCGTGGGCTTCGACATCGACGAGGCCATGACCCTGCGCGAGCACGGGGGCCGGGTCAACGAGGTCACGTGGTCGAAGGTGCAGGGGTCGTCGGCGACGATCGCGCGCACCCAGGCATACGCGTTGCGCCAACTCGACGCGCTGGCGGGGAAGCTGGAGCGCACGACGAGGATCGGTGATCTCGCCGAGACGGCCAAGGAAGCAGAGTCCAAGGCTCAGGATTGGCTTGCCGTCCTGGCTCGCTGCTTCCATTTGCTGGACGCGATCGCCGTGCTCGAACTCGACCGGGTGCTGGACGTGGCTCCCGACGATCTCGACGGGCATCGCCTCGGGTTGAGGGCCGTGCGGCAGAAGCGGCTGGACACGATCTCGCAGACCACCGAGCGACTCCTGGCCCGCATGGATGCGGCTGCGGGCATGGCCAACGCGAAGGTGCTGCTGAACCCGATCCAGTCTCCGGCTGTCGTGCGGTCGAGGGGACAAGTCGCGAGCGCCGTCACCGACTTCCACGGGCGGCTGGGGATCGAGTCCGGTGAACAGTCGGTAGAGGCAAAGGCCTGGACGGCCGCCGCCACGGAGTTCAGGGACAAGGTGCTGGAGACCGGCGCCGAGGGCGTCGACGCCTCCAGGCGCCTCGGGAACGAGACCTTCGGCCGGGCCAAGTCAGTGACGGGCAGGCTCTCCAGCGGGATCGCTGGGCGCGCGCTCCGTTGGCGCGGGATCGACGAGGAGCCCGCGCAGGGGGTGGAGTAAGCAACGTCGCCCGTCCGGGTGACGCTTCCGCTGTGCGGGTCCGACCTCGCCGATTTGTGTCGGAGTCGTCCGCGATCCCGGGGGCCGGAAGGCAGCACAACGCCGGGTGTCATTGGGTGCATTGACCTGCTGGTGACGCGGGAAAGCGGTCCGTCCTCTCGTAGGGGTCCGCGGCGACTGGCGCGCTCGCAGTTGAGCTCACGCGCGTCGGACTGGTAACCCGCTGTCGGACGTCGGCTGGGTGTCCGCGGCGATTGCGCAAGCTGTCGCCCCCATTCCGGTCGTCGGCGCCGTCATCGGTCGCCTCGTCGGCCAGGTCGGCGCGGGCCTCATACAGGGCATTCGGTTCGCAGTGACCGCGCGCGGCCGGCTCCAGGCGTGCGACACCGAGTACGAGGAGTGCGCTCAGGTACGTCGTATCTGTGCGTCGTCTAAACGCCGGCGTGCCGCGGTCCGATGGCCGACAGCTGGGCGCGGAGCAGGCCGGCGGACTCGGCCACAGCCCCCATGACCTGGCTCCGCAGCTCGTCGAAGTCGAGGGACTCGAAGTCGACAACAGCTCCTAGGCGGGAGAGGCGCTTCAGGACGTCGACGAGAACCTCACGCTCGGGGACTCCGCCGCGATCGACCGAGGGCCAGACTTCGGCGATCATCCGGACCAGTGCGCGGCTGCCTCCGATGGACCGCCGGCGCGCGAAGATCTGGTCGAACGCGGCCTCGCCGAAGGTGTCGAGCAGGCGGTATCGCCTGTACTGCTGAGGGACGGCCAACAAGTGCGCGCGCCACCACAGCCGGCCCCAGACGTGACGAGTGATGTCGGTGCCGAGGACACGGTCCCCAGGGGGACGCGGGTATCTCCAGTAAGAGACATCGGGCAGCAGGACGAGCGCCAGGAAGGCCCAGATCGGCCTCACGGCAGCTTCGCCCGCGACCAACCCACACCGCTCGTGCAGGAGTTGGGCGATCTCCAGGTCGAAGGTGACGCGGTCCTGTCGGCGAACTCCCTCGGGGAAGCCCGCTCGTGCGGCAACCTCGAGGACGTCGTTGCGAAGGCGATCCAGCTCCTCGGGGGAGACGCGCCGACCTCCCGTCGCGGCGAACACCGCCGACGGATGACGCAAAGCGTGCCTGCCGCTGAGCTCCGTCACCGATGCCTGGAGGCATTCCTGATGCAGCTCACGAGCGGCATCGCCGAGCAGGCGGGGATAGAGGACGCTCACGGGCCCGCCAAGAGCTGGGACGTCTCCTGCAGTCGGCTGCCGAAGAGCGCAGGTGCCGACTGTCGCTCCCGGCGCAGCGCCTCCATGGAGAACGCGGGGAAGGCGTTCCGCACGACCTTGGTGAGCAGCGCGCCGAGCGAGCCGACCTCGTAGTCGTTCTCCTCCTCGAGGTCCTCGTCGGTGAGCGCTCGTTCCACCAGCATCCTCAGGACGTCGGCCCGCAGAGCCGAGAGAACCCGACGGTCCGCCTCCGTCGGTGACCCGGCGGCCTCCACGGCGCGCATGACCACCTCGTGACGCTCGTTGACCAGTAGGAGGATCGAACCGAGAGCCGCGCCGTCGAGGTCCTCATCGATGTGCAGATACCACCCCGCGCCGGTCGGGTAGGGCAGGTCGTGGAAGTCGGCGGTCGCGATGGGAAAGAGGGTGTTGTCACCCTCGAGGAGCACTCGCTGTCGGTCCGACCAGAGCACGCTTCCTGGCCTGCTCGCTGCTGCCCGTGACCGCCCGGGCCCGGGCGTACGCAGAATGATGTTGGTGATCAGTTCCAGGGTGCCGCCGAGGTCGTCCCCGGGCAGCTGGAAGTCGATCGGTACGTCGAACCCGTCGTCGGCAGGCAGTGGCGTCCGCCATGCCAGACCACGCAGCAGAGAACTGGTCGCGTACCACTGGACGCTCAGGTCGACCTCCGAGTCCTCGGTCAGGCCGCTCAGTTGTCGGAGCCGGAGGCCGTCCACGGACGCCGGCCGGTGCAGGGACAACGTGGTGCTGTAGTCCCAGTCGACGAGCGTGTCCGGCAGGAGCTCGCTCCCGTCGGGCGTGAGACGCGACCACGGGCCGGCCGTGACGACGTCGTCCGGTGGCCTCAGGAACGGGAAGACCCGCGTCACGGGGCACTCGCAGTGCTGACGTCCGTCAGCGGTGTGGCGACGACGCTGACGTCGGTCGCGGTGTCCGGCACGGGGATCACCACGAGTTCGACCTCGGCAGGTCCGTCGAGGGTGCAGGCGTCCTCGGCGATCGTGCTCTGCGCGGTCCGCCAGTGCACAACCCGTGGCCGAGCGGCGCCCGCGGGAGGATCGTCCTCGCGGCCCTCCCAGGTCACGATGGCCAGGCGCGCTTCCAACCGGACGGGGCCCTCTGCCGCGATGCCGTAGCGCGCGACCAGCACGATCGCTCCTTCCGACTCCTGGATGCGAGGTTCGCTCAACACCGTGACCCGCGCTCTGGCCGACGGACCCGAGGCGGTGCGGTCGGATCCGCTCGTCTCGCTCCCGCCGTCCCGGTGGCCGGTGGTCCTGCTCCCCGAACCGCCCTGACAGCTCGTGATCCCCGGGCCCGTCCCGTTGCCGTCGGAACCGGCGAACGCCGCAGCGACCAGTCCGCCCAGGTAGTTGCTGGCGGCACCCAGGGCTGCGCGCGACGTGGTCGACACCGCTCCCTGTACCGGTGCGCGGAAGACGGCCAGCTGCTCCCTGAGGCGCGTGAAGGTGACCCTGACGAACGTGCGTGCGTGTCCGGTCAGCTGTTCGTAGACCCAGTGGTCGTGGGTGGGCGGCTCCGCGGCGGCGTATACGGCATCCAGCTCGTCGTCGGCTCGGAAGACGCCCGCATAGACGCTGTGGACGGAACTCGTGGTGGGGCCCTCGTGGTAGCGGACGACGAGTTCCGGTGAACGCATGAGGCAGACGTGGTGCGGATCGCCCTCGACGCCCGCATAACTGGCCGCCGCGGACATCTCACTCGGGGACATCGGGACTACGACCGCCCGTTCGAGGGCGAAGCGGCCCAGGCGCTTCTTCGGGTTGCCGCTCTCCAGCGTCGTCGCAGAGTCGGTCGGCAGCCGGCGGTAGGCGTTGACGAACATCCGCAGTGGGTAGAGCCGGGCGGGGTCCGGGACGGGGAACGAATGACCGGCCGCGGTGACGTCGGGGAGGAGGCGCTCGGTGTCTCGCTCGGGCAGCATGATCGGCCACAGGTGCCACGCGATGGTCTCGGCCAGGTGCTGGGCGGCCTGCTCTACGCCGTCGAAGTCGTCCAGATCGGGGTCGATGACCACGAGGGTGGTCCCCGACTCCTCCGGGCCGAAGGGCGTCAGCCCCAGGGCCCGTGCGATCTCGTCCGCCTCCCTTCCCAGCAGCGGCTCGACGTGGTCGTCACGGACGTCGCCCCACCAGTGACGTCCGGTGAAGGGCCTGCTCTCCCCGTCGACCCGCGCGTGGCTGTCGAAGGAGCTGCCCAGGGCGATGCCGATCAGCCGCGAGGAAAGGACGTCGGTCTCATCGTCCAGGGTTCTGGTGTAGACGAGGATCGTCCCCACACGGGACAGGCGGTACAGCACGGCCTTGCCGTAGCCGTAGGTGCCGCCCCCCATCGCCGTGTCCCGCTTCTCCCCGACGTTGAGCACGAAGGAGATCCAGTCGCGACGCCCGGCAGCGAGCTGGTCGGCCCGAGTAGGGCCACCGAGTCCCTTCGTCCCTCGGTCGACCACCGACAGCAGCCGCAGGTTGGGCGTCCGTACCGCGCGCCCTACACCCAGGTGTTCCTGTGCGCCCGCGGGCGGGGTGAGGAGTCGCTCCCAGGTCGGCCGGTGGGTCGGCGCAACGGTGGTCAGCTCCAGGCGGTAGACCGTCTCCACGCCCGGCAGGCGGGCGTCCCACGAGTTCTGCGCCGTCTCCCTCACGAATACCGTGAGCGGGTCGACCGGTGGCCGGCCGAGCTGGTTGCGGATGCCCTCGGAGGCGATCGCGCCGGTCGGTGGGAAGGGTTGCGACCACCAACGGGGTGTCGTCACGAGTCCCTCGACAGGAAGTGCGCTGGGTCGCGGTCGGTACGTCGAGCCTCCGCCGCCGCGGCGTCGAGGTCGACCGTGTAGTCGATCGGCCCGACCCCGCCGAGGACCGCGTCCCCGGACAGGCCCGCAGGAACGATGCGGGGAAAGCCCGGACCGACCACGTACGTGCGCTGCTCGATCACCTCGAAGCGTTGACGGCCGTACAGCTCGCTGTCGGTCTCGTGGTAGCCGACTTTCCGCAGCAGCGCCCGGAAGCGGCCGGCGTCGTCCGTTCGCCTAAGCACCTCCTCCACGAGCTCGGGCACCGAGGTCCCCTGGCCCGACTGCAACCGCGACCAGTGGAGGGTCAGGCGACCGGGCGCCGTGACGTCGAGCTGATCCGCGCCGTGGATGATGACGACCCTGCCCTCGGGCGACGTCGTCGTCTTGACCTCGACGGCATCGAGGCCGCGGTGGAAGTCCTGCGCGGAACCGGTGGGCCCGGTCCAGAAGGCGACGGCGCCCGGGTCCTGTTCAAGCAGCGACCGCAGGAGGTAGAGCTCACCGAAGAGGCCTGCCAGAGCGGACGAGCTGAGGACCTCACGGTTCCCCGCGAGCAGGGCCTTCCAGTCCTTGAGTACCTCGCGCAGTGCCCCGACGGCGCGCTCGGGTTCGGCAGCGACGCGTTCCGACACCTCGACGCAGAGAGCCGTGAAGAGCACGTCCAGGCGCTCGTCGACGAGCTCGAGCGAGGCGTACTCCTGGTAGCGCCGTTCGTCCTCGAGGGCACGCCGTCGGAGGACGACGGCCTTCCCGTCCAGTTCTTCCCGCAGCGTGTGGCGGCCGGCGATCGGGACGAGCAGGTGTCGGCGGCCCTGTGTGTCGACACCGGCGAGGAGCGGGCCTTGTGCCGTGTCCACCCCGACGGCGGCTGTCCGGAACGCCGAGACGATCGGCCGTCCGGCCGCCGCCGACCAGAGCCGATCGAGCTGTTCGCCGTCGACCGTCACGCGGCCTCGTCGTCGTAGTCCAGCACCGAGGTGTCCTCCTCCTCGACGGCGACACCGGACAAGTCGGCGCTCCAGTACTCGACATCCGAGTCCGAAGTCCCGGGCAGGGGACGCGGGAAGACGAGCGCGACACCCATCACGACGTCGTCGGTCGGTGCGTTCAGCGGACGGCGCCCCTGTGTCCCGGTCCGCGACTCCGGCTCGATCGGGTACAGGAGCAGCAGGCCCTGGTCGGGTCGCTGCTCAGCACGCAGGCCGAGGATGTCGTCGCGGTTGCCCACGTCCCTGCCGGAGATGTCCAGATCGATCGTCTCGTCCCGCCGGCTGCTGAGCGTCTTGATGTCCGCGACCCCGTCGAAGACGACCTCTGACTCCTGACCGAGTCGAGCGCGCTTCACCATCCGCACCTGCACTCCGCCGCCGAGGTCGCATCGCTCCGTCCTGGCAGCGGGCGACGAGTTGCCCACCACGGCCACGCTCCAGTGCTTCAGCGCGCCATTCCGGACCCGCTTGCCGATGTAGTCCAGGAGGCGTCCGCGGTCGCCGTCCTCGGAGCGCTCGTGGAAGGAGTACGTGCTCAGGAACGCGGTGATGTCCTCGTGCGGGATCTGTGTGAAGACGGCTGTCTCGGAGCGCGGCGAGGTGTTCCGGAAGCCGTGTCGTTCCGCGTTGCAGATCAGGGTCCGAGCAGCGGCGGCATTGGCCTCCAGGCCCGCCTTCCCGCCCGGTGTCACGTCGAAGAAGCGGGTCTCCACGAGCGTCCCGCCGTAGGCGGCGTGGGCGAGGACCGCGGACTTCATCTTCGCCTTGGAGGTGATGCTCATCTTCGGGTGCGAGCGCAGCCGGACCGCGAAGGTCAACGGCGTCTCTGCCGGGTTGTGCATGTACCGGTCGATGTCCCGGCGCATGTCGGCCTCGACCGTCGCGAGGTGGCTGAACCACTCGGCGAGTTCCTCGGTCATCCAGATCCTCGGCAGGTCGGCGTACCCGCTGCGGTAGCCGAACCACCGACCCATCTGCAGGAGCGTGTCGTAGGCCGACACGGCTCGGACGAACAGGCTGGACACAAGGCCCTCGAGGGTCAGCCCGCGCGACAGGGTGTTTCCACCGACCGCGATGGCGGTGACCGGACCGGACTCGTAGTTCAGACGGTCCGTGCTGCGGTAGTTGTCGATCACCACCTTCGTCTCACGGACGACGGCCGGAAGGTGCTGCGACACCACCTCGAACGGGACCTTCTCCTCGCCGAAGTCCGCTGCCCGCACAAGTTGGGTTTCGCTGTCCCAGGTGGCGCGCAGACGGTCGAGCGTTCTCTGATCTCCCTCACCGAGTCGGCGCATCAGCGTGGTGCGGAGGTGGAGCAGTGGTTCCTTGAACGCCTCGTGCACGGCGGTCTCGGTCGTCGTGTGCACCAGCATCGTCGAATGCGGGTTTCCACCGCCACGCGCCCGCCGAGCCGCGGTGGCCAGCCAGAACCACTCCACCGCTGCCTGCAGCGAGCGCGTCACCGCCGGCTGGAAGGTGGCGGCCTCCTTCTTGTTGCGCGGCTTGAGGTCGTCCACCTCGTCGTCCGGGACGGTCCGGACCATGTCGAAACCGCCCGGCAGGTCGGCTGCGTCCTCCCCGTCGAGCAGATCTCGTCCGAACAGGACCTCCGTGCCGTGGTACCCCTGCGGTTGGGGGAGGTTGACGATGAAGTCCCGGGGATAGAAGTCCTCGTCGACGGACGGGTCGATCAGCAGATTGGCGAACGGCGTCGCTGTGTAGCCCACATAGCCGACCTTGGGGAACTTGTCGAGGACGTCGAAGAGGAGCGGATTGATCTTCGTGGTCGCCACCGTCGACTGATCCGCCTCGTCGTCGATGATCAGCGTGGGGCAGTTCTCGAGGTACTCGCCCGCCTTCGCGAGCCACGTGCGCAGCTTGCGCAGTACGGCGGCGTTCTTCTTCACCACTAGGAGGAGGCACTGGTCGCTGGAGGCGAAGAAGGCCTTGGGGTTCGGCGGCGGCACGAAGTCATGGGTTTCGCTCGTGACCTGGTGCCACTGCCCCGGATTGGCCTCGACCAGGTCCTTGACGAGGCGGATCTGGGTTTGCCGGCGGAGTGTGTTGTGGATGCCCGAGAGGACGATGAACAACTTGTAGCCACGGTCTGCTGCTTTGGCCATGACCGCGGTGAAGTTCGTGGTCTTGCCCGACTGGACGAAGCCGACGACCAACCCGCGGGTGCGGAAGCTGTCCTGCTTGGGGTGGTCGAGCAGCGCCACGATCTTCGTCGAGGACTTGTCGATCGAGGCGACGTTCTCATCGCCGAACCCCTTGCGCCGCATCGACGACTCGAGGGCCGGCCAGTTGCGGTCGTTCTCGATGTCGGGGCCCGTGTACCAGGTCCGTCGACCGTCCAGGAACACCGACGTCGGTTCGTCGAGGTTGCGGATCTTGAGGCTTTCCGCATCGTGTCGCTCCCGGACGGCACGGATGATCGACTCGTCCGCCCCGAACAGCTGGAGGTTCTTGACGGCGTCGTGCGGCGTCATCGATTGCGTGAACTGCAGGAAGACCTTGTAGAGCTGGTCGACCTGTTCCGCTGTGCTGGCTGTCACCGGGTTCCCTCCGTAGCGTGCACAAGCAGGGTAATGACAGGAGTCGATGACACTGCGTCTCCGGTAGGAACGTCCGTGTGACGCTGACCGTCTGTTGATCATCATCGGTGCCAGGTGACTCCGTCGCTCACGGTTGCTCACGCCCCGGGTGGCGGGCGGTGGGGACTGCGTCTACCGGCACGAGCACCACCACTGCCTGGCACTGTTCGGTCCGAGGCTTCACGTAGCGACACCCGAGCGGATCGACTTGAGTCAGGACCCTCGGGCCGTACGGACCCTTGGCCTCCCAAACGGACATCACCTGCCGGGGCTACGCGTGTAGCCGCGAAGGAACCCGTGGCTCGTTCGCTGTCTCGCTACTACTCCCCCTGCTCTTCTTCGTCCGCAAAGGCGACTCCCAAGGTCACGGCCCTGGACGTCGGCGCTGCCCGAGTCGGCGGCCGTGCCCGTGTGTCTCATGCCCGAGGTCGTGGCGCGCTTGCACGACGGTTGGGCCGTGACGAGTACCGGTGACGTGCTGGACCTGCCGACTCGGTACGACACGCATCGCGACGTCGGACTGCCTGCCGCCGACCTCACGGCGAAGCGCGCGAACCGGTGTGCGCCCGCACTGTCCCGGGCTCCAGGAGAGGTCCTGCTCCAGGCTGGGCCTGGCCGAATGGCGTCCGCGTGAGGCTTCGCGCGCCGTTCGGTGCCGCCATTGGTCACCGGTGGACCGGCCGGCGGGTCGGAGCTGTCGTACCCCTCCTCCAACCTAGGCTCCGGGTGACGTACCGAAGGGGGCCTGGTGAGCGACACGCTCGATGAGATCCGCACGCTCGATCTGTTCGCAGGGGCGGGTGGACTGAGCCTTGGGTTCGAGCTCGCAGGCCTCGGGTTCAAGCCGGTTCAGGCCGTCGAAGTCGACCCCGCCGCCGCTCGAACGTTCAAGCAGAACTTCGGGTGTCCGGTGCACGACGGCCCCATCGAAGACCTGTCTGACTTCGAGGATGCGGACGTCATCCTTGGTGGCCCACCCTGTCAGGGATTCTCACCGCTGGGTAAGAACCGTGCCGCCGATGCGCGGGCCAAATTGAACGCCCTGTGGGAGCAGTATCTTCGGGCAGTGCGGCGGGTGAAGCCGCGCGCCTTCGTCATCGAAAACGTGCCTCAGTTCCAGAAATCGGCACAATTCGCGACGCTCCTGGAGCTCATGGTCGGCGATCCGGAGCTGTCGAAGTACCGGTACAACTTCGGCGTTCTGAACGCCGCAGACTACGGTGTCCCGCAAAACAGGCGGCGGGGGATCTTCATGGCGGTGCGAGGTGATGCGCCCGTTCCGTGGCCGCCGCGTAGGACTCACGGACCTCAATCCGAGAGTCTCACCCCTTACAGGACCGTGGCCGATGCGTTCAAGGGCTTGGAGTCGATGCCCGGGCGAACGGCCCCGGGCGTCGATGCGCGAGGACGGCAGGATCTGCACTTCGTGCGAGAGAAAGTCGATCCCAAGTCGCTCCGACGCTACGAAACGATACCGTACGGCGGAAATCGGTTCGACCTGATGCGCGAGGCGCCGGATATCACTCCTCGTTGTTGGAAGGAAAAGCCGACCGGAACGACGGACGTCATGGGGCGTTTGTGGTGGGAGAAGCCGAGTGGCACCATCAGAACGGAGTTCAACAAGCCTGAGAAGGGGCGCTATCTCCATCCTGTTGCGCACCGCCCGATCACGCACCGTGAGGCCGCCCGCCTGCAGTCGTTTCCCGATGAGTTCTCATTCGTAGGCACGCGGACGCAGATTGCGCGACAGATCGGCAATGCTGTGCCACCCGGTCTAGCAAAGGCGATTGCGCTCCATCTGTCCTCGCTGCTCGAGCCGCCGGGTCGTGACTGACGGGACGGCTGAACGACCCAGCGCCAGCTCACCGGGTGTCGCGGCCCGGATGAGCAAGCAGGCGCGCGCCGACACGGGTCCTGAGTTGGTGCTGCGACGTCTGCTGCACAGATGGGGAAAGCGGTATCGGGTCGGCTGGCCGGTCCCTGGCATGCCGAGACGGAAGCTCGACATCGCCTTCACCAAGGCGCACGTCGCGGTGAACGTCCACGGCTGCTTCTGGCACGGCTGCCCGCTTCACGCGAGCTGGCCTGCCTCGAACGCCGACTGGTGGCGGCAGAAGATCGAGAAGAACAAGGCGCGGGACGAAGAGACACGCGCGCACCTCGAGGGCCTCGGGTGGACCGTGGTCGAGGTTTGGGAACACGAGTCACCCGAGGACGCGCTGGCCAGAGTGTTGGCTGCGCTGGAGGCTTCGACGTGACGTCGACCATTGCGGCGCGTCGCCGGCGGTGACTCTCGGTCGCGCCGGCTAGCGTGAGGCCGTGCGGGGCGACGGGTTCACGATGCTCGACCTGTTCGCGGGCTGTGGGGGGATGACCCGGGGCTTCCTCGACCAGGGCCTCTTCACGAGCGTCGGGGCCGTCGAGATCGATCTGGCCGCCGCTGCGACCTACGCAGCGAACATCGACGCGGATGGACGCCACACCTTCGCCGGGGACATAGCCGACTACAGTGACGTCCCCGAGGTCGACCTCGTGATCGGCGGTCCGCCGTGTCAGGGCTTCTCCGCACTGGGGAGGCGAGACCCTTCGGACGTCCGCAACCAACTGTGGCGAGAGTTCGTCCGCGTCGTTCGAGAGTCCCGTGCGCGGATGTTCGTCTTCGAGAACGTCGACCGCTTCGCCAAGACGCCGGAGTTCCAACTCCTCAGGCAGACCGCAGATGAGGGCGGCGAACTGTCGGACTTCCGTACGCAGGTGTTCCGGCTCAACGCTGCCGACTTCGGGACGCCGCAGAAGCGGATCCGCACCATCATCGTCGGCTCACGCGTCGGCCCCGTCGCTGACCCCGTGGCCACCCACGCCAAGACACCGGTCGAGGGTCGGGCCCCGTGGGTGGGCCTGAAGGAGGCGTTCCTGGAGGGCCCGGTCGTCCTCGAGCCCGAGGTGCAAAGGAACTGGCTACCGGAGAGCTACATCGACTTTCAGGGGCACGAGATTCCAGGAGCGTTCAAGCTCCGGGACCTGCACGTGACCCATGACTACAGCCTCACCTCCCAGATCCGGTATGCCCACATTGCGCCGGGCCAGAGCAGAATCCATCTCCCGGAGGAACTGCGGTACCCCTGCTGGGAACGGCACACCAGGGGCGCCGGGGACGTTCTAGGCCGGCTCAAGTGGGACGAACCCGCGGTCACCATGCGGACGGAGTTCTTCCGACCCGAGAAGGGTCGTTTCCTCCACCCGCAGTGGGAGAACGGAGGAGTGCAGATCAACCGCGCCCTCACCCACGCCGAGGCGGCGGTGGTTCAGGGATTCGACGACCGTCACCTCTGGTGCGGGACGAAGGCCGAGATCGCCCGGCAAATCGGCAACGCCGTCCCGCCACCTCTGGCGCGAGCGGTCGGAGACGTCGTGGCCGCCCGGCTCTCGGCCTGACGCGACGTCAGAACGGCTGGAACTCGCGGCGCGTCGCCCGCCGGGTCACCACGCCACCGAACCAGGCCGCGCCGGCCTGATACTCCTCCCGCACGGCTTCGTTGAGGAGCAACGTCAACCGGACTCGTGCGCGCGTGCAGGCGACGTAGGTGTGGCGGCGGTCGGTCGCCTGGTCCAGCGACTCCAGGTCGGCGACCAGCACGGCGACCGCCTCGAGGCCCTTGAACTCCTCCGCCGTCGCCACCACGACGGCATCGGTCCGTCGTTCCTCAAGACCGGTCAGTGGAACGCCTGCCAGGCGGGACAGTTCAGCGCGCCGGGCTGTCGTGATCGGCAACTGAGTCAGCACAGCGACGCGCGCCGGTGGCAGTGACCCCACGAGATCCTGCAGCTCTGCAGCGAGGAGTCGCTCCTGCTCCGAGCGGTCGGTCCACCAGTGCATCACCACCTCCGGGCCTAGGACGGGCGCCTCCGCGTCGAGCTCGGTGCGGGTCAGCATCGACGCCATCACCGCGATCTGGCGCGTGTTGCGGCAGTTGAGTGTCAGGCCCATCCGCGTCGTGGACAGGGGCAGGGTCGAGGCCATGTCGACGCCCACGCCGATCAAGTCCTGGGCGGGGTCGAGGAAGAGCCGCCACGTGCCGGCGTCGACGCCTCCTCGTGCCTGTCGGTCGACGATGTCACGCCAGCCGCCACCCAGGTCTTGGGCTTCGTCCACAACCACCGCTTCGTACCGATCGGCGCCTGTGGCGGTGGGCAGCTGAGAGGGGGTGCGGACGTCGATCCGCGGGGCGTCCTGGACGGCGAGGGCGAGCCTGCGCGCCAACGGCGCACTGCTGCACGTCAGCAACACTCGTCCGCCCTCGTCGGCCAGCCGTCGGGCCTCGGCCAAGGCCAGCATCGTCTTCCCGGTGCCGGCCCTGCCGGCCACCGCGAGCCGCGGGTTGTCCGCCGCGGCGCGCAGCACCCGCTCCTGCTCGAGTGTCACCCGGGTGAGCTCCTCGTCCACCTCGTCGGCAAGGAGGGAGAGGGACGGACGCAGGTCGAGGTCACCCCGCAGCACGTCGACGACCGCGGCGACGTCTCCGGGCGTCAAGGGAGACGCGGCGCGTGACCGTCGGGCCCAGTACCGACACCACTGGGTCAACACGAGATCGGGCGCCGACCACTCGGAGCTCGCGTCCAGGAGCACCTGCTCGACCGCGTCGGGCGCACGTCCGGCCAGCGTCACGTCCGGTAGTGCGACGGCCCAGCCAGAGCACTGGTCGCGGCGCAGAGCACCATGGTCGACGAGGTGTCGACGGATCGCCCCGTGCGCCCCGCCTGCCTGGTCGAACGGACTCTCCCGCTTCCGCGTCACCCGTTCGGACCGGTCGGTGAACTCCCAGACGCCCTGCCGACGTGCGACGCGCCCGCCCTTCACCTCCAGGACGACGACTCCCGGGGGACCGACGACGAGGGCGTCCGCTTCGGCCCAGCTCTTGAACGGGTGGTTGAGGACACCGAGCGAGTGCAGGACCGTCCACTCGTCGCTCAGTCGGCTCAGCCACCGCAGGACCCGGGTCTCGGCCGGGCTGCGACCGGACGACACTCGCAGCGGCGGGACGAACCGCGCCATCAAACCCGGCTGAGCAAGGCCGAGAAAAAGCCGGCCCCGGGCTTCTCTGGAGTCCCCACGAGCGTCGCGCGGTCGAGGAAAGTGTTGTTCCGCTCGCAGCTGGTCTCGGGGATCAACAGGCAGGCGTGGCAGGCGGCCAGGTTGAGCGCGTCCGCGCCGGAGCCGACCGACTCGATGCACACGGGGTCGGAGGAGCACCAGGACAGCCGGGCAATCGCCCCCAGGACCGCCTGCTGCATCCGCCCCTCCTCCGACTGGGCGGCCACTCCGCCCAGACTCCCACCCGAGTCGGATGTGGCGGTGTAGACGAGCACCCCCGCCATGTCGCCGTCACTGAACACCCGCTCACGCAGGGATGCGGACGGGTAGCCCGCGTCCAAGCTCAGCTGCTCCACCAGCGCGTGCCCGAGGGAGTGCAGCAAGAGGTCGCGGGCAGTGACCACCGGCTGTTGGCCGAGCCCGCGGTCCGCAGCGCGTTGGTCGACGATGCGCTGGAGGAGCTCCGTCCGTCCGCGGGCGAAGTCCCCGTCCTCCCAGGCCGCGAGTCGATCACCGTCCAATCGGAGGAAGACGCCTTCGCCGGTGACCTCGATGGCCGGCAACCAGAACGATCCGTCCCGCGTCAGAGGTGCCACGTGCTCGTCCGGTGTCTCGTGTGTTCGGGGGAGGATCCGAGTGAAGCCACGCAGCGCCCGGACCTCGCGCAGTCGGGAGACCCTGGCGACCTGGACGACGTGGTCGGCGAGCGACGGCGGGACGAGAGACGGTTCGCAGACGAAGTCCTGCTTGTCCTTGCTCTCCGGCCGACCTGCGACGAGGGCCTTGTACTCGCCGAGACGGAGGTCGTCGTCTCCTTCTCCCGGCGTCTCGCCGCGCCTCCGCAGTACCGCGTCGGTGAGCTCGTCGAGGGTGTACTGGTGAGCTGGTAGCGCCATCCCGCTCAGCGTGGCCCGTACGGCGTCCGGTGGGATCGCGGCGAGCACGGACCAGTGCCGGTCGAGCAAGCGGTACACGCCCTCGGACCACGGCGGGATGGAGATCGCGGAGGCGACGACCGGGAACCAGACGTTCGATGAGCCCCGCTGCAGAGTGCGCGGAACCTCGGTGCACGACTCGCGGGAGTCCGCGCCCAACCAAGGGCGACGTCCCGAGCAGCTGCGCACTGTGCGCAACGCGTCGGCGGCGAAGGCGCCCTCCAGGCTCATCGGGATGGTCCCGCACGAGCAGGACACCCGGATATCGCTGAGCGACGAGCTCCTGCCGAGCGCGTGCAGTCGCAGGCGGTGCTCTGGTGAGCCGATGCTGGTGTTCGAGCCGTGCAACCACGAGTGGTAGGGGAAGTCATCGATGTGACCGCGTGGACAGCAGACCACGAACCGGGAAGGCACCAGGTCAGCGTCGCACTCCTTGCAGACGTGCTCGTTCCACCCGCCGAACTCCCACACCGGTGCTAATCGACGGCACTCGGGGCAGAACTGGAACTCCGGGAAGCGGATGACCGGCACGTCCCGACCCTTGTCGCTGCCTGCGGCGGGCGCGTGGAAGGACGAGACACGCAGGCTGCGCGCCAGTCGCGCCTCCAGGATCTCCGGACCCAGACCGGCGTCGGCCCACTCCTCGAGCCCCATGACCATGAAGCTCTCGTTCTGGGCCGGGAAGAGGGCGCCCACCCCGTACGTGGTGACCAGCTGAGAGCGGCGTGCGGTGGGCACCTGGCGGGGGCTCATCGGGATTTCCTGTCTCGGTTGGGGACCAGGTGCAGTGACGAGGTCGCATCGACGTCGCGGAGGCTCGTCAGCGTCGGCCAGGGGACGTCGTCCGTGTCGAGGTCCAACCTGGTGTCCGTCACCGCCTGGTCCGCCTGGACCAGCAGCGACATCTCAGGCTTCTTGTACGCCGAGTAACGCAGCGGCTTCCGGGCCTCCGCTTCGCGGACCCACGTGTCGATGAGCGACTGGATCTGCCTGTCCGTGTCGTCGGCGGACCCGGGCTCCACGCCCTTGGCCCGCTCGACGATCTTCGCGGCCAGCAACTCGAGGTCTCCCACGAACCGGTCCACCTCACCGGCTCCCGTGTCCGGGGCGGCACCGGGGGCGAGCAACCGGGCCATGGCGACCAGCACGCCGTGCAGTCCCCGGTCCCGCGCCCGGGCCGCGAACGGTGTCGCGCTCGTCGCCTCGACCTGGCGGTACAGCGTCTGGTGATACGGGAGGAAGTCCTCGTAGTGGGACCTGTCCCGTGAGCGCGCGCCGTTGTACATGACCACCACGAGGCCCGGGTGCTTGCGTCCGACCCGGCTGGTCGCCTGGATGTACTCGGCCGTCGCCTGCGGCTGGCCCATCACGGCCATCAGCCCGAGACGGTCGACGTCGACACCCACCGAGATCATGTTGGTGGCCAGGACGACGTCAGGCGTGTCCGGGTCGGGGATGCCACGGGCCAGTCGGGTCAGGTGCAGGGGGATGTCCGACGAGTCCGTCCGGCTCGTGAGCTCCATGGGTTCCTGCGTGATGCTGCGCGGCTCGTGTCCGCTGCGCTGAGCCAGGAGCTTCAGTCGGTCGGGTACGTCGTCGAGCACCTGCATGTAGGCGCCGCCGAGCACCCGCAAGCTGTTGAAGTACCCGACCAGGGTCCAGTAGGGGTCCTTCACCTCGTCAGCGGCGGGCCGGTCCTCCGCGCCCTGGAGCAGCGCTGCGTAAGTGCGGATCATGAGCGTCGTCTGGCTCGTGCCCGGCGCCATGATGCCGACGTAGCGCCGAGTGCCCTTCTCGTCGCGGTCGGCGTCCTCGGAGAAGAACGTGTTGCCCACCGTGAGCCCGGGCGGCGGGAACTGGGCGGACGTCCGGTCGAAGACCGCACGCACCTGGGCCTTGGCCCGGCGGATCGTGGCGGTCGAGGCGACCACCTTCGGACGATGTTCGCGAGCGCACGCGGCGTCGACCGCGGCTTCGTACAGACCCACGAGGGTGCCGAGCGGGCCTGAGATGAGGTGCAGCTCGTCCTGGACGATGAGGTCCGGCGGCAGGCCCTGTCCGTCCGTCGAGAAGATGCTGCCGGCCCGCTCCTGCCAGGCGAGCATCGCGAACTTGTCGACCGTGCCGATGAGGAGGGACGGCCGCACGCGGTAGACGTCATCGTCGACGAGGTGAACGGGCAGGCCGGCCGCGAAGGCGCAATCCCGGTTGCGGCAGGACATCCGGAGCTCGGGGACGCGTCGGTCGACGCTGTAGTCGTCGGCGTCCAGGTCGATGCCGCACCACGGGCAGCGGGTCAGCTGGACCGGGTTCTCGGTCGCGAGTTTCTGACCTCCGCGGATCTTGTTGAGGGCGGCGCGGGCCTTGTCCACGGTGTTCGGCGTGGCGCTCTGACCGACCCAGAGGCCCAGGCTGATCGGTGCGGCGCCAGGCAGGTGCGGCGTTGTCAGACGCAGCACCTCCAGAGAGCAGATGAGGGAAGCCGCGCGCTCGAACTGCTGGAGGGTCAGCAACCGCAGTGTGTACCGCATCAGAACGCTGACCCCGCCGGCCGTCGGAGCGGTGAGCCGACGCATAAGGATCGTGAAGGCGATGAGACCGAGATAGGCCTCCGTCTTGCCACCACCGGTCGGGAACCACAGCAAGTCGGCCCGCTCCCGGTCCTCGCGCTCCGGCTCGACGATGCCCCTGAGCGCGAGCAGGACGAAGGCGATCTGGAAGGGACGCCACGTCTGCTCGGCCCCGACCGGGGGCTCTCCATGGGCGCCCGACCGGATCCAGTCCTGACGTGCGCGTTGAGCCTGCATGGCCCGGTTCATGAGGCGGAAGGCGAGCATGGCGTCGGGACGTTCCGCCAGCAGATCGATCCCCGAGAGGATGCGGCCGGCGGCCTCTTCGGCGTCGTCCATGTGGCGGGCGGCGGTTTCCCGGAGGGGTGTCGGGAGCCTGTCGCCGTCGGCGCGTTGCTCGGCGATCCACCGTCGGTACTCCTCGACGAGTCGGCGAAGCCCGCCGAGCACCGCGTCGTCCGGGGCCTCGGCCAGCATGCTCATGCGCAGGTCGACCGCGTCGATCTCACGAGGGGTGGCCAGCTGCAGATCGTGCGACGGCAGGAACGTCGTTGCCAGGCGTGACACCGTCGAGCGACCCGTTTCCCACTCGACCGCACAGCCGTGGCCCACCGCGAAGGTCCGCACGTCGCGGAAGAGCAAGTCGTACGACTCGAGGTCTTCGTCGTCGACCGCGACGTGCCGTCCGGATCGTCGGTCGACGAACGCACCGTCGGTCCCGGACACCACCAGGGACGGCTGGAGGAAGCAGTAACCGTCCCGGAGTTCCCCGCGTGCCACCCGGAGGGTGTTGCGAAGGACTGCGGTGACAGGGACGACGCCGCCCTGCTCCGGACGAACGACACAGTAGAGCTCGAGCCCGTCCGCGACCGAGAAGGTCTCGACACGAGGACGGGTCACGTCGAGCGTCGTCGTCACGGGCCCGAAGGCGACGCGCCGCCATGCCTCGTTACCGCGGGGGCGACGAGATCGGCTGTGGGTGGCGGGCTCCGGCATGGTGCCGACCGGGGTCTCGGCGACGTAGCGGGCAGCCTCTGCTGTGAGGGTCACCTCCGACGTGACGGACCGGTCGACGGCGAACGACAGCCCCATCGAAGACGGGTGCTTCTGGCGGGACAGGGCCACCCCGGGGTCGTAGCCTGCGTCTGCTCCGGCGCCGGTCTCGGCGTCCGGGTCGTCGGGCTCCTCGTCCGTCCCCGCCGCCGTCGTCGGGAACAGCACCCCAGTGACGTAGCGGTCGAGCGGGCTCTCGTCGAGCACCTCGTCCGGCGCTGCGGGCCCGAGGAGGTCGCGGCACAGCGTCTCCACGAGCTCCTCACGGAACCCGTACTGGTCTGCCAGCGTGGTCATCCCCGTTCCCCTCTCTCGTAGTGCAGTTGGGCCAGTCCGCCGACCCGTGGAGCGAGCCACAGTCCCCACCGCCCGACGCCCAGCCGGTCGCCCGCCATGGGCGGTCCTGCCGCCGTCTCGACCCCGTCGGTGCGCAGTGCCTGCAGAGCCGCCGGGGGGCCGGGGTGGTTGCGCCAGACCCGGTCGAGTCGCTGCGTCAGGGCGGCCGCAAACCCGGCCGAGGTCACGGCAACGGGCCGGCCGGCGACGGAGAGCGAGTACACCGGCGCCGAGGCAGTGCTACGGCGGGTGTCCAGCCGGCCTTCCACGGGCAGACCGCCGGAGCCGAGCTCTGACCCGAGGAGACGCTGCACCTCCTGCGCACTCTCTGGCTCGTCCCCGTACGGGCGCTTGCGCTCGACGTCCCGGAGCTGGAACTCGAAGGCGTTGGTCTGCCAGGACTTGTAGGCGTGTACCCAACGGCAGGGCGGTCTGCGGTCGCGGTACAGGCCTCGTGTGCTCGGTGACTGCACGATGGCCAGGCGGCACCGAGCCCTCGAGACCGCGACGTAGAGCTCTCGCGCGCGTTCGTCGTCGGCGGCGTCGTCCGGCTCCTCCGCCTGACGCTCCGGCTGCACGACGACCACGACGTTGTCGAACTCCAGCCCCTTGGCCCGGTGGATCGTGGAGACGACGACGTCCGCGTCCCCCGCGTCCGCCAACTCGACGGGCACGTCGCCGGCCGCGATGTGGGCGGCCAACTCGACGAGATCGAGTTCGCGCGGCGTGCGGCGCCGCCGCTCCGTCGCCTTGAGGAGACGCCACGCGGTCTCGGGGACGGTCACCCCGGACTCGTCGACCATGCCGTCGAACGTGGCGCGGTCGACGTGGCGGGTCGGCGACTCCGCCAACACAACTGCGACCCAGGACGGGACCGACAGTTGTTCGGCCGGTCGGCGCAGTCGGTGGAGCACCGAGAGGTCGTCGAGAGCGCGCGAGACCAGCATGGCCTGACCGTTGGTGTCACACAGCAGAGCCGTGCGGCCGGTCCAGCGGGGGAGGAGTCGGACCAGGTCGTCCAACGTCCCGACCGACGGCAGGCCGTCCACGTGGTGTCTGACCTTGTTGAGCCGGCTGCGACCCGATCGGGCCGTCCGCATCCGATCGCCGAGACCGACGACGGCTCGGGTTTCCGAGGTTTGCGCTCGGTAGTGGTGCTCGAGCTGCAGGTCCACCGCCCCGAGGTCCGCGCGCAGCCGGTCGAGGAGACGGAGGCTCGTCATCGAGCTCTTCGACTCGTCGAGCACGAAGTCGAAGACGGCCTGCAACGGGTCGCCGAGCACGGTGAAGCCGGCGTCGGCGTCAAGTCGACGCAGGAGCGCCAGCACGAGCTCTGCCCGGTCACCGACCAAGTCCTGCACCTCGTCCACGACGACGTGGCGGAGCAGGTCGACGGTGGGGACGTCCGAGTCCGGCTTCTCAAGCAGCTCGGTGGCCGCGCGGATACGGGGATCGAACCGCAGTCCCTCGACGTCCTCGCCCGCCTCGAGCAGCAGCCGGGAGGCGAGGCTGTCGAAGGTCCGGACGGTGACGGCGGCGAGCGAGCTGTCGCCCCGGACCCGGCCCTGGACGGCTGCGACTGCCGCCCGGGAGAAGCTGAGGACCAACAGGTCGTCGGTCCCGCTGAGCCGTTCCTCCTCGATCAGATGGCGGAGTCGTGCCGCGACGACCTCGGTCTTCCCCTGCCCGGCGCCCGCCGTTACGACGAGTCGGGCGTCCGCATCAGCCTCGGCCACTGCTCGCTGGGACTCGTCCAGCGTCGGTTCCTCAGCCACGGGCGGCACCGCTCCACAGGTACTCGAAGTCGTAGAAGGCCAGGCGCTCGCCGAACTGGTCGAAGTTGTCCTGAACGTTGACGATGAGCACCTCGTCCGACCCACCGTTGTGGTGGCCGCGCAGCCCGCGACCGATCATCTGCTGGTAGACGTTGGGGCTGAAGGTCGGTCGGGTCACGTAGACGGCGCGAACCGCCGGGGCGTCGAAGCCCTGGGCCAGAACGGCGTAGTTGGTGATGACCCGGATGTCGCCCTTGCGGAAGCGCTCCACGTAGTACCGGCGCTCGGCCGGGTCGGTCCCGCCGGAGATGGCCACGGCCGGGACGCCCTGGACAGCCAGCATCGCCGCCAACGTCTCCGCGTTCTCCACCGATGACGCGAAGAGCAGGACAGTCCAGTCCTGTGGCAGGTCGATGATGGAGCGCACGATCACCTCGTTCCGGTCCCGGTCGGCGCCGAGCCTCGTCTCCAGCTGGCGCGGCACACGTCGGAAGGTGCGCATCTCGTCCAGCTCAGCACGGGTGAGCTGCACGTCCGCCCCCTCGAGGAGGCGGTGCTGTACCCGGGCGAGGATCCGCCGGTCCTGCAAGGCGGTGTAGGGATCGACATCACCGAACGCGGTCCGGTCCAGGCGATTGTCGTCGTAACGGGCGACGAGGCGGCTCGTCTCGTCCTCGCTTACACCCCGGAACGGCGTGGCCGTCAGCCCGATCAGGGGTCGTTGCCGTCGTGCTCGACCTCGACCGAGCCACTCGAGGAGACGGGTGTAGGTGGGGGAGATGGAGGTGTGCGCCTCGTCGACGACCACGACTTCGGCCTCCTTGAGCCAGGCGTACTCGTCACGGTCCAGGATCGAGCTGAGCTTGTCGTCGATCGCGACGACGAGGTGGAAGCCGTCGTCCACTCGGCTGGCGCCGTTGTCCCCCCACAGCCGGCTGATGCGCAGCCGCTCCGGCGGGCCCTCGGCACGCCACACGAAGGACCAGGTCTGTACCGCCTGCTCACACAGCTCGTCGCTCTGGGCGATCCACAGAACAGGCCCGGTAAGTCCCTCCTCCCGGACATGACGCACCAGCGCCTCCACGGCGACTCGGGTCTTCCCGGCTCCGGTCGGCAGGGAGATCAGCCCACGTGACGGACCTTGTCCGCGGAGCAGTGCGCGGGTCTGATCGAGGACGCGCTCCTGGTAGTCGTGCAGCGGCGGCAACGGAGCCGGACCGTCGACCTCCATGAGAGAGGGGCGGCTTGCCGCGGGCATGCCGGCGAAGTCAGATGAGAAGCCCAGGTCGGTGACGAATCGACGGGCCTTGGAGCTGCCCGCCCATCGCTCCGGTGGCTCGAGTCCCTGGTCGGCCAGCCCCTGACGGAGCTTGCTGAGCACGGAGATGCCGTGGACGGCGCGGGCGATCTCCGCCAGCTCCGGACCATCGAGCCGCGTGCCGTCGGCCTCGAGGGAGGACAGGGCCAGCTGGGGGATCGAACGCCGCAACGCGACCTCGCCTACGGCCATGAGGAGGCGCTCGTCGTCGTCCGCCGCAGTACGGATGGCGGCTGCCTTGCTCCGAGCGGCGTGATCCTCGGTCTGGCGGATGACGTGGTCGACATCGGAGTCGCTCAGGTCGAGGTCGAGTTCCTCGGACAACCTCCTGAGGAGGGCAGTGTCGGTGCCTAGGACAGCATGGACCCGTCCCTCGTGCAGCAGGAAATCCCGGTACTCGGTCGAGCGGCCGGCCGGGGTGACGGTGCTGACCTGGATGTCCTGGCACGGCACGAGCTCGAGGCTCTCCAAGTCCGGCGGTAGGTAGAGGCGTAGCGGCGGGAACCGGTCGACCAGGGGGCCCGCCTCACCGGCAGCCGTGAAGGCGACCTCCGTGGCGAGGAGGGTGCTCCCGTCGAGCAGACCCCAGGCGTCGACGAGTCGGGTCGTGTGCTCCGCGTCGGCCACGAGCAGGACAGGGATGGACTGGGCGAGCAGGGCGCCGTACTCACGCTCGTCGTCTACGACGTAGACATCTTCGGTGTGTACCTCGACGACACGTTGTCCCAGTCGGACGTGCAGCGACTCAGGTGCAGACGTGTGCTGGGAGGCGATGGCGTAGAGCTTGCTGCGCCGGGCGTCGTCATTCCACTCGCAGGCGTCCTGCAGGAAGCGCTGCCATTCGCGGTCACTGATGTCGGCGGTCCCACGGCGCAGGCCCAGGCGTTCGGCCTCTTCGCGGGTCACGTGTGCGACCGGGAGGACGTCCTTGACCTGCTCGTCCGGCGCGAGAGCGTGGCTCACAGAGGTCGGTCCGAGCGCCGTCTCGACCACGCCGTTGCGGCTGAGGTACCAGGTCAGCGGCCCGAGAACCTCGAGTCTCGGGTAGTGCGCAACTGTCGCGTGGGCGACGGTGCGATCCTGCTCCGGGCCGAGGTCGAGAGCTGCGCGGGTGAGCGCGGCCTGACCGGACCGGGACAGGTCCGGTAGGAGACCGATGGGGTCGGGGACCGTTCCGGTGTAGACCCGCAGGTAGCCCTCTGCGGGGCGAGGACCCCCGCGCGGGAGCAGCTCGTAGTAGCGGCGGACCGCCCACTTCTCGTAGTCCTCGAGCCAGTCCTCGCGCTGCCGGTCAGGGTGTAGGGACGGTCCGGCCGAAGCTCCGAGCAGGCTCAACAGCGGTCGGTCGTCACGGTGCCACGCCAGGTCGACGGCGTACACCGCGTCCCGGCTGCGGTCGGCCGGGATCACGGGTCCGGGCAGGTATGTGTCCCACAGGGCCGCACGTCGGCCGACCAGCGTGCGGACCTCGATGCTCGCGACCTGATCGCCCAGTTCCTCGCGGATGATGCCTGCGGCCACGGACGGGTCCACGGAACGGCTCGTCAGCCAGAAACGGGTCCACCGGTCGTCGTCCCAGTCGTCGCGGTCCTGCCGGACCAGCGCACGCAGGAGCCCTGACTGGTCCACCGTGCTGATCCCCAGTCGCCGCAAGGCGTCCTCGACACCGGGGAAGGCCATCAGATCCGGGTGGACGAAGGCGAGGTCGCCGCCGGCTTCGAGGCCCTCCGTGGGCAGGAAGAGCCCTCCACGAACGATCGGCGCGAGCTGGCCGTCGCCGGTGAGGACGACCGCCGCCTCGCGGACCGCCGACTCCAATCCGGGCTCGTCGGCGACGATGCGGGCAGCCAGCACAACGGCCGAGGCGGCGCCGACGAGGTGCTTGTCGTTGCTCAGTGCCTCCAGCCACTCGGCGAGCTCCCGCGGTCGAGGCGCAGCCTGAGTGACCAGTCGCTCCGCCTTCAGCCGGCGCTCATGGTTCTTGTCGACGGTGTGGTGGACCCAGTCCTTGGGACGCGTCGGGCACTCCGCCCACGCTTCGAGCCACTCGGTGCGCAGGTCCTTGGGGTGCAGCTTGAGCCGTTCAGCAGAGCCAAGCTCACCGTGGCTGTCCGGCAGACAGTTGACCGTGGCCACCGACTTGAAGACGGCGTCGTTGATGACGTCGTCGGCCCAAGATCGGTGCTCGCGGCCACGGGCCGGCAGAACGTCGAGGAATCCCGCTGGGTCTGCAGGGTCAACGAGGGAAGGCAACCCCCTCGCGACCATCGCCGGCAGAACCGTCGTGAGGATCTCCTTGTTGAAAGCACCTTCGAGAAGATCGTGCCGATCCTCGTTGGTCTTCCAGGGAGCATTGACGATGCCGGAGAGCGTCGTTTTCGACGCCGTGGGGAAGAACGCCCAGAACGAGCCCAGCCGACTGCGAGACCGTTCCGGTACGGCCCAGACGACGGGAATCTCCTCCCGTCGGGCCTGCTCACCGGCGTCCTGCTGAGCACGGGGCGACGGGCGGTGCACCCGGCGGAAGACGTGGTAAGCCGTCCGGGTGCCCGCCTCGTCCAGGACGACCGCCCCGTCAGCGCGGGTGGTGGCCCGAACCTCCTTGGTGAACATCTCCTCCAGGTGGTGCAGCTCCAGCTGCGTCACGTGGGGGGAGAACAGCAGGAACTCCCCGGGGAAGTCCTGGACGTCTGTAGAGAGCCAGTCGGATCCGGGCAGCAGGGGCAGCTTCACGACGGTATCCGCCCACGTCATCAGGCTTGACAGGACCTCGTCATGGGCGGCTTCCCGCATGGGGTCCAGCGCCTCGGCCAGCCGGAGAGTCGGGTACTTCTCGGCGTACGGGACGATCCGCTCGATCCGCTCGCGGGAGGCGGCGCGGTCGAAGCCGAAGGACCCGAAGCGGCTGAAGACCTGCGGGGCGGAGCTGACGCCGACGACGGACTTGAAGCCGAGTCCGAAGCGTCCTATCTCCGTGCCCCGCTTGACCGAGAGGTGCGAGGTCATGAGCGCGTCCACGCCCTCGGGCGTTAGCGGAGCCCCCTGGTTGGCGCAGTACAGCGTGTCGTTCATCAGGACGACGGAGATGCGGCCGGTGCGACCGACCAGAGCGTCTGCCCCGTTCTGGATCAGCTCATAAAGCTGCTTGCGGCCGTAACCACCCTCGGCCGTGGAGATCTCGATGGCCCCGTCTTGGGCGACGAGGAGGGGGTTCTCCCGGTATGCAGCGAGGCACCTTTCGGACTGCTCGCGGACGTGCTTCGCCAGCGGGCTGTCGAGGCCCGCCCAGTCAGACGTGTTCACGTCGCCCCCGTCACCTCTCAGACACAGCGCAGCCGGCGCACCGTAGACGGCTGCATGGACAAGTCCGCTCTGTCCGTGGTTCGGGTCACGCGGAACTTCCGAGTCCGGACGTTAAGGATCCGAAACCCCGGGTGTCACCCTCGGAGCCCGCGAGTCGCGCCAAGTGGTGACGAGTGAGTGGCGTGGGACGAGTGCGGCAGACCGGTCGTGAGCGTCGGGGGCGGTGGTGCGCGTCTTGGCCTGACCGCGGCTTCGCCACCGCGCCGCTGGAACGCCTGTATCGCTGCCGGGGCGGCGCTTCCGGCTGTGCATCCACCGGACAACCCGTAAGCCGACGTCCCCGCCCCCGTATGAAATCGACCGGCGGGGTCGGTTGATCGACGAGGGCAACCGGCGCGCTGCGGCTCGATCCGGTCGACGGGAGATGCCGTACGCGGGAGTGGACCGTCGAGGCGAAGGTGCCCAGCCCGCGCGCCGCACGGACGACGACGCGAAGCTCTGCGCCAACGAACGGTTCGGGGGTGAGGACCCGTCTCCAGCTCGTATCCACTTCTCACGGCCGGTCGCGATGACGCACGCCAGACGATCGGTCCCGACGGGTATCGGTGGCGACACCGTCTTCGGTGACCGAAGTCGCTTCCGGCTCAGCCTCGGTCGTAGGCCGCCTGAGCATCGTCAGCGGCGGCGACGCCAGGGACGTAGTCAACGGCACAGCCGGCGGCCGCCCAGGACAGTCGGTCGTCGTCCCACTGAGGACGGGGCGCGACGGCCCACCAACTGATCTTGGAGTTGTAAGACCACCGGCCTGTCGCGGGTCCATCGTGATAGAGAATGTCGCCGCGCTTGGCGAGCGTCGCGAGATAGCCGGCCAGAAAGGCCGACGCGGTATTGCGCTTGTCCACCAGGGCGGTATGGCCGAAGCGGCTCACCAGGTGGGCGAAGTCGGTAGGCCGGCGGGCGGCATATGCGCGTTCGACCAGGCCGTATTCGACCCAGCGACCAGCGAAGGCCTTGACTGCGGCCGGTAGCTCCGTGGCCAGCCCCAACTCCGCGGCCAGACCGCTTCCACTGGGCCCTGCTTCGACGGCTGGGACCCGCAGCCAGGTGTGAGGGCCTTCCAGCGGGTGGCCGCGTCGCGTGCACGCGAAGGCCAACGAGCCGTCACCGTAGCCAGTGGGCACGCCGCGGACGTCGTCGTCGGCATGAAAGGGACAGACCTCGCGTACTACCGACACTCCGAACAGCCCCCGAATCACCGGCGCCCTATTCGGCGCTCCCCGTGGCGCAACACTAGGCAGCGCGACTCTGAGTCAGAGGCCGACGCGCTGGGTGCTTGCGATATGTCAGGACGAAGCGAGGAAGGGCGCGTCGGCCGAGGAGGGTAAGCCTCCGATTCCAGGCCGGGAGACAAGGGGACGCGGCGGGGATCAAGCCTCTTGGATGTGCCGCCGACGACCCGTCGGCGCGGGAGGTTCCGGGACGACGTCGTCCGTGAAAGCCTCCGTGAAGTTCTGCACGCTGCACCACGGGGGAACGTTGCCGCACTCAGCCCTGCCCGCCGCCGTCCGCCCGACCGAGGGCTGAGCCGTGTACCGCGTCGACGGGCGGCTGGTCCTCAGCCCCAGTGACCTGACCCGCCACCAGGAGTGCCACCACCTCACCGCGCTGAACCTGCAGGTGGCCGATCGCCTGCTGGACCCGCCTGCCGAGGGCGTCAGCGACCAGACGGTCCTCGTCGCCGATCTCGGCATCGCCCACGAGCTCCGCTACCTGGAGTCGCTGGAGGAGCAGGGACTGGACGTCGTCCGGCTCCGAAGGCGAAGCGGCGAGGCGGCCACCGTCGAGGCGATGCGCGCCGGCGCCGACGTCATCCACCAGGCCACGCTGTTCGACGGCACCTGGGGCGGCCAGGCCGACTTCCTCCTGAAGACGCCGGAGCCGTCGGACCTGGGGGAGTGGTCCTACGAGGTCGCCGACGCCAAGCTCGCCCGCCGCATCAGGGTGCCGGCGCTGCTGCAGATGGCCACCTACGCCGACCGGCTCGCCACGCTGCAGGGCCGCGTGCCCGAGCGCATCAGCGTCGTCACCGGCGACGGCGAGACCCGCCCGTGGCGGCTGGTCGACGTCGCCGCCTACGCGCGCCGCGCCCGCGCCCGGCTCGAGGGCTTCATCGAGATCCCGACGGCCACCGCACCCGTCCCGATCGGCCACTGCGACCAGTGCACCTGGGGTCCGCGCTGCTCCACCGAACTGCGGGAGAACGACGACCTCAGCCTGGTCGCCGGCATGCGTCGCGACCAGCGCGCCGCCCTGATCGAGGTCGGCGTCACGACCCTCCAACAGCTGGCCGAGGCGGAAGACGACACGCTCAAGGCCACCGGCATCGGCCGCGGCTCCCGCGAGCGGCTGCGCGAGCAGGCCCGCGAGCAGTTGCGCGGGCGCGCCGCCGGCGTCCCCACCCGCACGCTGCTCACCCCGCAGCCCGCCCAGGGACTGCTCCGCCTGCCGGCCCCCAGCGCCGGCGACCTCTACCTCGACTTCGAGGGCGACCCGCTGTCCGGCGACGGCCAGGGCCTCGAGTACCTCGCCGGCCTCGGCGACCGCGAAGGCCGCTTCACCGCCCTCTGGGCGCACGATGCCGCTGCGGAACGCCGGATGGTCGAGGACCTCGTCGACCGCATCGTCGACGCCTGGCGTGCCGACCCCGGCATGCACGTCTATCACTACGCGGCCTACGAGGTCAGCGCGCTCAAGCGCCTCACCGGCCGGTACGGCGTCCGCGAGGCCGAGCTGGACCAGCTGCTGCGCGCTGAGCGGTTCGTCGACCTCTATCCCGTCGTCCGCCAGTCGATGCGGATCAGCAAGGAGTCGTACTCGATCAAGAAGGTCGAGGCGTTCTACGGGCGCGAGCACACCGGCGACGTCGCCGACGCGATGTCCAGCGTCGTCGAGTACGAGAAGTGGCTGATCGACGGCGACCCGGCCCGCCTGCAGTCGATCGAGGACTACAACAAGGACGACGTCGACTCCACCCGCGAGCTGCACGACTGGCTGGAGACCCAGCGGGCCGAGCTGGAGGCGGAGCACGGTCCGCAGCCGCGGCCGGGGGTGCCCGAGGTGTCCGCGCCGGCCCCCCGGTCGGACGCCGAGGTCGCGGAGCTGGCGCTGGTCGAGCAGTTGCAGGACCGCGACCACGGCCTGCTCGGCGACCTCGTGCAGTGGCACCGACGGGAGGCCCGGCCCGGCTGGTGGGAGTTCTTCAGCCGCGGCGACCTGGAGGACGAGCAGCTCGTCGAGGACCGGACGGCGCTCGGCGGCCTGTCCGGCGCGGTCGAGATCGGCACCGAGAAGCGCAGCAAGCTCTACGAGTTCACCTTCCCGCCGCAGGACGCCAAGCTCTCGGCCGGCAAGCCGGCCTTCGACGTCGACACCCGCGCGCGGATCGGCGAGGTGCGCGAGCTCGACGCCATCGGCGGGCGGGTCGTCGTCAAGAGCACCAAGCAGCCGGGTGCCGTCCGCGGGCTGGGTCCGGAGGGGCCGCTCGACGACAAGCCCCAGCGTGAGTCGATCGCCGCCACCGCGAAGGACGTCCTCGCGGGCCAGTCCTGTCTCCCGCAGGCGCTGCTCGATCGCGTCGTCCCAAGGGACACCCGGCGGCTGCCGGGGGAGCAGGCCGGGGACGCCGTCGTCCGGCTCGGCCTGGCGCTGGACGGCGAGGTGCTCGCCGTGCAGGGGCCGCCCGGCAGCGGCAAGACGCGGGCGGCGTCGCACCTGATCCGCGCGCTGCTGGACGCCGGCAAGAAGGTCGGCGTCACGGCGCAGTCCCACGCGGTCATCGGCAACGTGCTGAGCGCGGTCGACCGGCCGGCGCTGCAGAAGTGCGACGAGCACCAGGCCTGCGGCGCACCCGGCGTGGAGTGGTCGAAGGACTCCGCCGACGTGGCCTCGCGACTGCTCGACGGCTCGGCGAACCTGGTCGGCGGGACGGCGTGGTTCTGGTGCCGGCCGGACGTGGCCGAGGCGGTCGACGTGCTCGTGATCGACGAGGCGGGGCAGTTCTCGCTGGCCAACGCGGTGGCCGTGGCGCGTTCGGCCAAGTCGCTGGTGCTGCTGGGCGACCCGCAGCAGCTGGCGCAGCCCACGCAGGCCGTGCACCCGGGGGAGTCGGGGCTCTCGGCGCTGGAGCACCTGCTCGACGGGCACGCCACCGTGCCCGAAGACTGCGGCGTCTTCCTCGACCGGACCTACCGGATGCACCCGGCGCTGACCGCCTTCGTGTCCGACCTGGCGTACGAGGGGCGGCTGGAGTCGGCCGCCGACCGCGAGCGGATCGCGGTGCGGGGCTGGACCAGTGGGCTGGCTGTGCGGTTCGTCGAGCACACCAAGCCCGCGGCGGCTGCGTCGGACGACGAGGCGGCGGCCGTCGCGGACCTGTGGCGGTCACTGCAGGGCGTGGGCTGGGTCGACTACGAGCTGGTGGAGCGGCCGATCGGGCCTGACGACGTGCTCGTGGTGGCGCCGTACAACAACCAGGTGGCGCGCATCCGCGGACTGCTGCCCGACGGCGCTCGGGTCGGCACCGTGGACAAGTTCCAGGGGCAGGAGGCGCCGGTCGTCGTCTACTCGATGACGTCGACCAGCGCGGAGGACGCCCCGCGCGGGGTGTCGTTCCTCTACGACCTGCACCGGCTGAACGTCGCAGTGTCGCGCGCCAAGGCGCTGGCCGTCGTCGTGATGAGCGAGGAGCTGCTCGACGCCGCGGTGCGGACGCCGGAGCAGTTGCGTCAGGTCAACGCCCTGTGCCGGCTGGTCGAGATGGCAAGCGTCGTCCCGGCGTGAGCCGCGCGGCACGATGTCGACCGGCCGGGGGATCGGCCAGCAGGAGCAGTGGTCAGGATGGTGCTGTGACGGATGGTGCGGTCGTGGGCGTCCCTGGCGGGCTCCAGTCGTTGCCACGTGCCGACGCTCCGGGGGCCAGGGGCGGAGCGGCGGTCACGCGGCTGCAGGTCGGGTACGTGTGACGGCCTCGCGACGACCCAGGCGTTCGCCGAGATCTCTTCTCGAACTGCGGGACGAGGCAGCGCAGCACTTGATCCGCTACACGTGTCCGACTGCTCACTACGCCTTCCGCACCTATGACCAGAGTGACGTGCGCGGCGGTCCGGTGACCCCGGCAGACGTGTTGATGGTGAACCTGCTGAGCCTCCGGTTCGATTGGCGCGACGTGACGCCACTGTTCGTCGTGGGCGAGACCCCTCACGTCCAGCTGCGGCAGGCACTGGACGAGGCGCTCACGGAGGCTCGAGCGCTGCCCGCCCTGGAGGACTGCACCGAGGAGCAGGCGGCCATGCCCGCCCTACGCGAGGCCAACTCCCTCGCCCTGGCGGTGCCGAGGTCGCCGCGACGCGATCGGCGCACCTGGGGGCCGGTTGCCGTGTCGAAGGTCCTGCACCGGTTGGCCCCCACGGTGCCGTTGATCGACAGCTACGTCTGCGCTTTCTTCGCGACGCGGTCGCCCCGAGACATTCGGCTGAGGATGCGTGCGGAGCTGATCGCGAACCAGCGATGGTTGACCGAGCTGGCCGAACGGCATCCTGTCCGGGGAGAACCCATGCCGCTCACCCGGGTCGCAGACATCGCGATCTGGATGGATGCGCAGCCTTCCTGAGCGAATGTCCTGCTCGCCGACGAGCTGCGAACGCTGGGTGCACCACGGCGGCTCGTCCACGTTCGGCCTCCCGACTGCGGCCGTCGGTGCACGCTGATCCAGGTCACTGCGGCTCCCGTTCGACCCCGCTGGAGCCGACAGGCGCCCTGCCGATAGAGAAGGGGCAACGCCCGCCGCGAGCCGAGGAGCCGTGACCTGCCCAGATCCACCTCGCCCCGGCGCCGGCCCGCTCCCAGGAACGGCTCCGCAGCCAGGAAAAGGTCCCAGCCCAGGAAGCGGAAGTCGGCGAAGGGGCGCCGCCGAGCCAGGCCCAGGCGCGCTCTCCGAGCGGCCCTGCTGGTCGTGCTGGTGACGGCCGGCGTGGTCGCGTGGCAGGCAGCGGAGCGGCACCTGTATGCGCTGCCGTTCTTCGGCCCGGCCACCGCAGCGCCGTCCGGGCCCGCCTGGCCGCTGACCGGCGTCCCGGCCGATGCGGTCCCCGACCGGCCGGCGCTCGCGGTGAAGATCGAGAACTCCGTTGCCGCCCGGCCGCAGACCGGGCTGGACGGCGCGGACGTGGTGTGGGAGCAGGTGGTCGAGGGCGGGATCACCCGGTTCGTCGCCGTCTACCACTCCGCCCTTCCGCCCGATGTCGGCCCGGTGCGCTCGATCCGGCCGATGGACCCCGCGATCGCCGCGCCGCTCGGCGGGTTGCTCGCGTTCTCCGGGGGCGTGCCGTCCTACATCACCGCGGCCCGGGACGCGGGACTGCAGGTGCTCAGCCAGGACACCGGCGCCGACGGCTTCTCCCGGACGTCGACCCGCTCGGCGCCGCACAACGTCTACGCGGTGCCGCAGACGCTCGTCGACCAGGCCGACGCCGCGCATCGCGCCGCACCCGGCGTCCAGTTCCACCACGCCGCCGGCGGCCCACCCACGGCCGTTGCCACGGGGCGGCCGGCGACGAGTCTGGATCTCACGCTGTCCGGCGTCAGCCACCCCCGGTGGGCGTGGAGCGCGGCGGACGGCCGCTGGCTGCGCAGCGAGGGGAGCGCTCCGGCCGTCGAGGCGGACGGCCGGCGGATGGGCGCCGCCAACGTCGTCGTGCTGCGCGTCGACGTCGTCGCGACCGAGGCCCGTGATCCGGCAGGCAACCCCGTCCCGGAGACCATCCTGACCGGCACCGGCCGAGCCCTTGTCGCCTCCGGTGGGCACGCGGTCGAGGCGACCTGGTCCAAGCCGGGAACCGGTGACCGGGTGAGCCTGACCGGAGCGGACGGCGACCCGGTGACACTGGCCCCTGGGACGACCTGGATCGAGTTGGTCCCCAACGGCGGCGGCGCGGTCGTCACCGGTTGACCACGACGACGGCGACGCTGACGGGCCCTCGTCGCCCCGCCGACAGCCACGTCGCCGGGCTTGCTGCTCGACGCCGCCGTCCGGACGCCGGAGGACTGTGTCAGGTCAACGCACTCCGCCGGCTGGTCGAGACGGCGACCGTCGTCCGCGCGTAGTGCCGAGCTCCGGACGAGGTGACGTCGTCGTGACGGGCCGCCGTGAGCATCACCGGTACCCGACCGGGCGTCTGCCCTGAACCGAGAGCAGCGAGCCATGGACCGTCCAGTGCATGTAGCAGCGACGCCGGACAAGGCCGTCGTACTGACCGCAGCCGCACGCCGGGTGCGCGCAACCCGCAGTCTCGGCCTCGCTGAGGACGCAGAAGAGGACTTCGTCTTCCACTACTACCCGGAGGAGGAGGTCCTCCAGTGGGTGGTCGCCCGTGACTTCCGGTGCTTCTCCCCCGGGTCGGCCTTCTTCTTCCCGGAGCTCGAGCGGCAGTGGCGCGACCGGCCCTGGTCGGACGGAACCGACCTACCTGTCATCACCCCGTCGTCCTTCGCGAGCAGCCCCATCGTGTTCCTCATGTCACCGGCGGTCGCCGCCGGCGTGGGGGCTGTCGACCGTGGTCTCGGTTGGGCCGACCTGTTCGACCCGACTCGACCGCTCCGGTTCATGCACGCCCACGCACGCTCCGGTGACGGCCTTGCCGTGGTGACGGCCGCGTACAACGCAGGGCTGAAGGAGCTGGGAGCGACATCCCTCGACGACGCCGGTCCCGCCCTGGACCGGCTGATGGCGGGTGTGCAGGAGCGCATCGTCGAGTACGGGCCTGACGATGCGACGGTCATCGACCGGGCGGCGGCCGGAGGGGACTGGCGGGCCGACGTCGTGCTGGTCCAGGAGCGCAGCGCCCTCGCGGCGCTCGCGCGGCATCCCGGCCTGCATGCCGTTCTGGTGCATCCCGAGGGGGACAGCTCCTGGGTGGATCAGGAGATCTGCCTCGTCGAGCCGACCGCGACCTCCCTCGAACGCGAGTCGTCCGGAGCCCTGGTCGAGGCTCTGCGTTCGCCCGAGATGGCGGGGGTCCTGCGGGGCGAGGGCTGGCGTCCGCTCGGCGCGGAGCTGGGCACGGCCACCGACACCGCACAGCTGATGGAGGCTCAGCCCACGTCCGTGACGGAGCGGGTCGGCGTCATCGGTGCGGCGACGCCGCCCGCTGCGCAGATGCCTCCCCGTCTGGTGCGGGTGCTCCGGAACCGCTGGTCGGAGACGAAGAGGGCGGCGGAGGTCTGCCTGGTCATCGACGTCTCGGGGAGCATGTCAGGCAGCAAGCTGGCGGCCGCCGAGCGCGGGGCGGAGGGCTTCCTCGACCGGCTCGAGGGCGCCGATCCGCACATCTCCCTGGTGGCGTTCGCCGACTCCGCGCAG
The DNA here is from genome assembly GCF_051383655.1 of Geodermatophilus sp. CPCC 205761. NCBI lineage: Bacteria > Bacillati > Actinomycetota > Actinomycetes > Geodermatophilales > Geodermatophilaceae > Geodermatophilus > Geodermatophilus sp. CPCC 205761. Next base: position 65,904 of record NZ_JALPKQ010000010.1, on the reverse strand, counting down.
GTGCTCGTGCCCCTGTCGTCACTGCACCCGGTGCGGTCCGACGTCGTCGACCGGTTGCGCCGCCTGCAGGGCGGTGGGCAGACGGCGCTCCTGGACGGCGTGGACCGCGCGCTGACTCTGCTGCAATCGGGCGACCCGGCCCACCTGAAGGCCATCGTGCTGCTGACGGACGGCGAGGAGAACAACTCCACGATCTCCTTGCCGGCTCTGGAGGAGCGACTGCGCGGTTGTGGCTGTCTGTTCTTCGCCATCGGCTACGGGCAGGGCGCCGATGTGGCCCTTCTGGACCGCCTGGCCGGCGCCACCGGCGGTCACTCTGCGGCCAGCGACGAATACCACGTCGACAAGATCTATGGGGCGCTGACGGCGCACCTCTGAGGACCGTCGTCGGTGCAGACGCTCTCCGACGTACCGGGCAACAACACCTATGCCGGTGGAGCCTCGGCCAACTCCATCCCGAGCTCCATGGGGATCCGGGCGATCGGCGTCAGGCGTTCCTTCATGGAGCCCAGGGCGTCAGCCACAGGCGCCATGCCGAACCGCGCCACCGAGAGCACCGTCATCCCCATGATGTCGAGATCCGCGGTGTCGACCGGGGCAGCGCCGTGCCTCCAGAGGTAGTGGTTGGTCATGGCGAGATCGATCGATTCTGCGTAGGTCCGGCTCATCGACTCCAGGTGCTGGAAGACCACCGGAGGCCCGGTCACGGGGTCGCCGACGAGCAGGTGGAGCGCGACGTCCCAGAAGCGCCGGAGCGGCGTGCCCAGGGCTCCCACGGGTACGACGCCGAGCCGGTGCCGCGAGGTCTCGGCCAGCCGGCCGAGGGCCGCGACGTCGGCCCTGGCCACACCCGGTGTGCCGGCGGCGGCGAGGAGGACATAGGCCTGTTGCTGTGGGTGCCGGAGCGGCGCCGGGACGTCGCTCTCGACGTCGGGACCCTGCGCCGCCTCGACCTGGGCGAGCGTGCTGCTGATGTCACCCAGCGGGGGATCGATGCGCCATGCACCGGCGACCGCCATGAGGAACATGCCGAATCCGTGGTCCAGCTCCTGGAACTGCCGCGCGGACGCGATGAGCAGCCGGCGGGCCGTCTGCGGGTCCAGGAACGCGGCCCATTGCGCCGCGTCGCGCAACGCGGAGGCGGCGTCCATCCTCAGCACCCACTCCCGGTCGGTCCCCTCCCGGGAGGTCGGCAGGCCGCGCCGGTCGTCGTGCCCGGACGCTTCCGCGAGGCTGGTGTTCGCACAGGCCTCGAGGAAGGCCACCGTCACGTTGACCTGCTGGGGGTCCAGCTCCAGCATCTGCAGATGGGCGCGGGACATCAGAGCAGCTCCCGGACGTTGGTGAGTCGCTCCGGCGGGACGAAGCGTGGATTGGGCTGGCTCCAGCAGCGGTCCATTCGACGGGCGGCCTGGTTCCACTGCCACTTCTCGCACCCGGCGATCTGGTTGTCGGGGACGACGATCTTCGCCGTGATCTCACCCTCGGTCTGGAACGGCGAGTAGTGGCGGTAGACGTTCAGGTCCCTGATCTCTTCCGCCACCCCCTCGAGCGGAACCGAGGGCCGCGGTGCGACCACGCACCAGCAGGTGTACAGGTAGGCCGTGTCGCGGGCGCCGAACATCGTGCCGAACCAGAGTCCCGTCCGCCATGCCCGGTGTACCCAGTTGGTGCGCGCGGCCGTGTCGCGCTCGACGGTGCCGGCCGACAACGAGATGAACGGGGTCCCGAAGGAGTAGGGCTTTCCCGTGCTGGGATCGATGGTCGTGAAGTGATTGACGTGGGCATCGAGCGTCGCCTCTGACAGCCTCTGCTGGGTTTCCTGGGGGTCGATCTCGAGGGAGTTGCGCCACCAGTTGCAGACGATCCCGTTCTGGTCATCCAGGATGCGCTTGGCGCTGGCATCGTCCGGCAGGGACAGGCCCTTGATGCACCACTGGACGATCACTTCGGCCTCCTGAAGCGCTCGTGGCTCTCCGCAGACGACAGGGGAACGGTGCACGAGTCGGCCGTAGCGGAGGCCTGACTGTGGCGTCGACCGTCGCCCGCATCGGCGATCACGGCATGTCAGCCGCGGAGGCGACGGGCTGCTGCGCTTCGTCAGCGGCGTCGAGATCCCGGCGCAGTTCCCGCACGAGTTCGGCCAGGAGCGTCTGGAGGGCTGCGAGACGCTGATTCCCCGCCGCCTGTGGGGCATCGAGGTCGGCGCTCATCGACGCGAACCAGACCTCGAAGTCCTCGTCGTACCGCCGGACGAACGAGGCAAAGCCGAGAAGCGGGTCGAGAGACGCCTCGCCCACGCCGCGGCGCATCAGTTCGCCGATCGCTCGTTGCTCCTCGCGCCAGACCATGAACTGGTGGCCGAGGCTGTCGGTGGTGAACGTCTGCCCGATCTCCGCCGCGACGGCCAGGGCTCGAGGATTGTCGCGCTCCAGGCCAAGTCGCGCCTGGGCCTCGTTGACGTTCTCCGCGGCGCCCCAATAGCGCGCGAAGCGGTAGAAGGTGCTCTGCTGAGCGACCCGCCGTCGCGGCTGGGAGCCGGAGAAGTAGACGAGGAACCCGCGTTGGCGGATGTTCCGGATGCGGTGATACAGGTCGTCTGCCGCGTCCAGCAGGGAGGCCCAGTACCGGTCGCGCTCCTCCTCGACCGTGCGGAGCCGCTCGCTCGTCTCGGCAGCGGCCTTGAGGTCTTGTTTGAACTGCTCGAGGTCGCGCTGTGCCCGCGTCTCCGCCTCCGCGATGCCCTTCTGCACCTGGACCTGCTGTTCGGCGATGCTCTCCTGGGCCTGGACCTGCCGGTCGGCGATCTGCTTCTGGATCCGGCGGCCCTGAGTGCCCTGCCGCAAGGTCACGAACACGGTGATCACCGTGACCAGGACGCTGGTGACGCCGGCGATGATCGCGGCCAGCAAGCGGGGGTCCATGCACACGTCCCTGAGGCGCAGGTCGGTACCAGCTGCCGAATCGTGACCACCGTGGAGGCGTCGCGCGGCCTCACACATGACTGGTCAGCTGGCGTGGTCGCAGGATCGGGCGTCCGCGTCACCGGCGCGTCACGAGGACATCACCGAGCCCCGACGGCAGACCGATCACCCGGAAGGGCTCAGCGCTGGGTCGCTCTCGAGGACTCCGGAACTCGTTGACGACGTGCGGGAGGACCTTCGCGCAGAAGACGGAACCCATGGGTCTCGTGGTTTGACTGAGTGGGTGCGAGGCCTGGTGGGGCCGGGGGCAACCCCTGTGGCGAGAGGCGTGTGGCGAGGTGTCGTCGGATTCGGCCTCCCGAGTTTCGCTACGTCGCCGTGTCACCGTCCTGACGCCAATCCGAGGAGCACCACGGATGCCGGACCGCAGCCGCGGTACCGGTGCCTCGGTCACCATCGCCCACCCGGGGGAATCCATGTCCCAGACCCACGCGCCCGCCGGCCCGCCGCAGATGCCCGAGGGCTACGCCCCTCAGCCGCCGGCTCCGGCCAAGAAGCCCTTCTACAAGAAGGCCTGGTTCCTCGTCCTCGCCGTCATCGTCGTCATCGTCATCGCCACCCAGTCGGGCGGCGGCGACTCGGCGACCGAGGAATCCGCCTCCACTGACGCCGCTGCCGGTGCCGACACCGGCGCTGCTGCCGAGGCCCCGGAGGCTCCCGCGGCGCCCGCCGCGCCTGCCGAGCCGGCCGCGCCCGGCATCGGCCAGCCGGCTGCCGACGGTGACTTCAACTTCGTCGTCAACGGCGTCGACTGCAGCAGCACCGAGATCGGCAACGAGTTCCTCAACACGACGGCTCAGGGCCAGTTCTGCATCGTGGATCTGACCATCACCAACATCGGCGACGAGGCGCAGAGCTTCCTCGGCGGCAACGCCACGCTGTTCAACGCGCAGGGTCAGGAGTTCTCCTCCGACAGCGAGGCGGCCATCTACCTGGACGACTCGTCCTCGCTGTACGAGGAGATCAACCCCGGCAACACGCTGTCGAGCAAGGTCGTCTTCGACGTCCCGGCCGGCACGGTGCCCAGCTCCATCGAGCTGCACGACTCGATGCTGTCCGGTGGCGTCACCGTCAACCTGCAGTAATCACGGCACCTCGCTGAGGGCCTCTCGTCGATTCCGGCGGGAGGCCCTCAGTCGTTCGAGGCGCGCCGGCCCACCAACAGGACTCGCGCCCCTGCAAGGTGACCTTCGAACCTGTCCCGCGCGGCGCGCGCTTCCTACGGTTCGGGGACATGTCGGCCATGAGCGCCCCTCTGCTCCTCGCGATCGATGACGACCCCGACCTGTTGGCAGACGTCGAGCGGGAGCTCCGCAACCGGTACGCGTCGGACTACCGCGTCTGCTGCCTGCGCTCGGCCGACGAGGCCCGCCCCATGCTCGAGGAGTTCGCGGCGAACGGCGAACAGGTCGCCCTGGTGCTCGCGGGCGAGGTGCTGGGCGGTTCGCCGGGCACCGATGTCCTGGCCGGCGTCCCGCACCTGTTCCCGCACGCCCAGCGGGTGCTGCTCATCGGGTGGGGCCACCTCGGCGAGCCGGCCACCGGTGACGCGATCTTCGAGGCGATCGCGCGCGGGCGCATGGACCAGTACGTCGTCCGGCCGTCGCCGCCACCGGACGAGCAGTTCCACCTGGCGATCTCGAGCTTCCTGCTGGCCTGGGCCGAGGCGCAGCGCCGCGCTCCGTACACGATCGACGTGGTCGGGGAGACCTGGTCCGGTCGGGCCTACGAGCTGCGCGAGGTGCTCGGGCGCTGCGCGATGCCGCACCGGTTCTGCCTCGCCGGCTCCGACGAGGGACGCGCCCTCCTCGCGGCGACCGATGCACAGAGGCTCCCGGTCCTCGTCATGCCCAACGGGCACGTCCTGGAGGACCCCAGTGACGCCGACATCGCGCGCGCCGCGGGCACCTCGGTCGACCCGAATCGGGACCGGTACGACCTCGTGATCGTCGGGTGCGGACCGGCCGGCCTGTCGGCGGGCGTGTACGGCGCCTCCGAGGGACTCCGCACCCTGGTCATCGACTCGGGCAGCATCGGCGGGCAGGCCACGTCGAGTTCGGCCATCCGCAACTACCTCGGCTTCCCCCGCGGCGTCAGCGGCGCGGAGCTGGCCCGCCGCGCCTACCACCAGGCCTGGGTCTTCGGCGCACGCTTCGCCTTCATGCAGCGGGTCTCGCACCTGGTGCGCGAGGACGACGGCATCGTCGTGTCCCTGGAGACCGGCGGGGTGGTGGTGGCGCACGCCGTCGTCCTGGCGCCGGGCGCCAGCTACCGCAGGCTGGGCGTCGCGCCGCTCGAGGACCTGGTCGGTGCCGGCGTCTTCTACGGCGCTGCCGCGTCGGAGGCGCCGATGGTCGCGGGGGAGGACGTCTACGTCGTCGGCGGCGCGAACTCCGCCGGCCAGGCCGCTCTGCACCTGGCCCACTACGCCAAGCGCGTCACGCTCGTGGTGCGGGCCGCGTCGCTCGACGTCGGGATGTCGCACTACCTGGTCCGCCAGGTGGAGCAGACGCCGAACATCGAGGTGCGGACCGGCACCGAGGTCGTCGACGGCGGCGGTGAGGGCCGGCTGGAGTACCTCGTGCTGCGCGACCGCGGGACCGGCGCGGAGGAGACGGTCGACGCCTACGGGCTGTTCCTGATGATCGGCGCGGTTCCGCACAGCGAGTGGCTGCCCCCGACGATCGAGCGCGACGACGGCGGCTTCGTCATGACCGGACCCGACCTCAGCGCCGACGCGCTCGAGATGTTCGGGCGCCGCCCGCTGCCGCTGGAGACGAGCATGCCGGGGGTCCTCGCGGCCGGGGACGTCCGGCACGGGTCGGTGAAGCGGGTGGCGTCCGCCGTCGGCGAGGGTTCCATCGCCATCCAGTTCGTCCACCGCCTGGTCGCCTCCTGACACGAGCTGCCTCGCCGTCCACGCCCTGGCGTGGTGGTATCAGACCGATACCATCGGGGACATGGCGCTGACGCTGCGGACCGATGACGAGCTCGAGAAGGCGCTCACGGCGCTCGCGGCCGCTGAGGGCGCTTCGCGGCAAGAGATCATCCGACGCGCCGTTCTCGAGCGGTACGAGCGGAGCGGCCACGCTGCGCGGGTCCAGGAGAGTTCGACCCGACTGATCGACAAGTGGGGCGACGTGCTCCACCGGCTCGGCACGGTGTGAGCGAGGTCGAGTACCTCGACCTCGATGATCTTCTCGGCCTCGTCCGGGCTCTGCGGACCGGTCCGGTCCGCGATGTGGGTCTGCTGGAGTCCGCGGCTGCCCGACCCCGGTCGCACGTCTTCGGGGAAGAGGCCTATCCCACGCTGCCGTTGAAGGCCGCCGCGCTGCTCCACTCGCTCGCGCGCAACCATCCCCTGGTCGACGGCAACAAGCGGTTGGGCTGGCTGGCCACAGTCGTCTTCCTGGACCTCAACGCCTCCGAACCCGACGTGAGCGACGACGCCGCCTTCCAGCTCGTCATGGATGTGGCCGCCGGTGCAGCCGACGTCGAGGAGATCGCCGACCGACTCCGGGTCGTCCCGCGCTGACACGGAGGTGCGCGTCAGGGCGGCTGGGCGCCGACGACGCCCGCAACCACAGCGGCCGCCGCATGACCGGCCCGGACGGCGTCCGGCACCGACGCCCCGGCGCGCCAGCCGGCCAGCACGCCGGCGGCGAAGGCGTCCCCGCAGCCGGTGGTGTCGCGCACCGACGCCACCGGCTCCACGGCCACCTCCGCCGCACCCGCCCGCGTCAGCACCCGCGTCGGCCGGGCCCCGGCGTGCACCAGCACCAGCTCCGGCGCCCACCCGGGCAGGTCGCCGGCCAGCCCGAGCGCGTCCGCCTCGTCGGCGTTGCAGAGCAGGACGTCGGGCCGCAGCCCGGCCAGCAGCTCGACGTACGCGCCCGCGCCGTGACCCTCGATCCGGGCAGCCGCCGCCGCGTCGACGCTGACCGGGACGCCGGCGTCGCGGGCGAGGGACGCCGCCATCCGCAGCGCCGACGGGAAGCGCAGCAGGTCGTAGCCGTCCAGGTGGACGACGGCGGCGCCGGCCACCCACCCGGTGCGGACGTCGGCCGGCTCGAGACCGCCCTCCCCACCGTCGCTCAGCAGGGTCCGCTCACCGTCCGGGTGCACGAGCACGGTGGACAGCGGCGTCCGGCCGCGCCGCACCACCACGGTCTCGACCCCGCGCCCGGCGAGCGCAGCCAGCAGCCCGTCGGCCGCCGGGTCCGCGCCGGCCCAGCCCGTCATCCGCGCCGGCACGCCCAGCCGGGCGACGTTCGCTGTCACGTTGGCCGGCGCCCCGCCCGCCGTCGTCGTCCGCACGACCCGCTGCTGCCCGCCGACCACGAGGGGGCCGGACAGCTCCAGGACCTGGTCGGCCACGAGCTTGCCCACCGCCACCACCGGGCCGCAGCCCGCCGGGCGCGGCCACGCCGGCGTCAGGGCCTCGCCCCGATCGCGGCCGGCCGGACCGCGACGTTCCCGGCCATCTCGCCCGTCAGAACGTCAGGCCGTGCCGCTCGAGGATGCGCTGCGTCCCGTCCGGGTCGGCGTCGCACTGGTAGGGGGCGGCCATGTCGGCGAGTTCCTCCGGCGTCGGTGGCTCCTCGAGGCTCCCGAGCCACCGGAAGAACTGCTCGAGCCCCGCGGGTGAGATGAGCTCGAGCACCGCGGCCGGCTCGTCCCCTGCGTTCCAGAACGTGTGCCACTGGTTCCGCGGCTTGAAGACGAGGTCGCCCGGTTCCGCGACGACCTCGTCGTCCCCGAGGACGGCGCCGATGCGCCCGAAGAGGACGTAGGTGTACTCGTCCTCCCGGTGGTGACGGTGCAGCGGAGCGGCGAGCGTCCGCGGTGCGAACAGGTGCTGGACGAGGGCGAAGCGACCGCCGGCGTCCTCGCCGTCGATCAGGAAGCGGTCACGGACTCCGGCGGGGTCGCCCATGACCACGCCGTCCGCGGCCCTGAGGATGCGCGGTGCCGAGGGGGCGACTGGCCGGTCGTTCATCGTCTGCTCCTCGATGGAGGGCGGGCGAGCACGGTACTGCCGCAGGACCCCCGCACACGGACGTGCAGGGATCAGAGCCACGCCTCGATCGCGTCCAGCTGCTCGTGGGTGAGCCCGGTGTACAGCTTCGGTGCGACCACCAGCACGTGCGGGTGCGCGGCCAGCCAAGCGCCGGTGTCCTCGGCCTGCTGGGCCAGGTCGTCGTCGATCCAGACGATCCGCCGGTCCGGCTCGGCCTCCGCGACCGCCTGCGCGGCGGCCAGCTTCCACCAGCCCGACGCACCGTCGAGCACGCCGAGGAACCCGGTCGCCGCGGCACCCTCCCGGGCGTGCACCCGCAGCCCGGGCGGCAGGCCCATCGGCCCGGCCAGCAGCCGGTCGGCGTCCCCCGCCCACGTGGTCAGCCACCGGATCTCCACCCGCCCGGACTCGTGCAGCTCGCGCAGCCGGGCGGTGATCGTCGGGTCCCACGACAGGACGTACCCGTTGAACGTGCCCCGCGCCCAGCCCTCGGGGAGATCGACGCACGCCGCGTTGAGCACGCCGTCGACGTCGAGCAGCAGGATCGGGACGTCGTTCGTCGAATCCACTGCACACGTCCTCCGGCCGATGACACCAGCGGTGCGAGCATCCAGTACCGACGCGGTGACGGCGCGGTGACGACCCCGTGACACAGGCGGTTGCAGGCTGCCGCGATGGCGACCCAGCCCCGCATCCGCAAGAGCATCGACAGTCTCACGCCGGGCGAGCTCGCCGACTACGAGCACGCCTTCGCCCGGCTCAAGGCCATCTCGGACGCCGATCCCACCAGCATCGACGGGCTGCAGTACTTCGCCGACCTGCACAACACGATGCTCGGCCCGTGCGAGCACGCCAACGACACCTTCCTGCCGTGGCATCGCGCGCACCTCTTCCTCTTCGAGGAGGCGCTGCGGCGCTCGGACCCGCCCCGGACGTCGAACGTCACGCTGCCCTACTGGGACTGGTCGGCCCTGCCGAGCGGTGTGCGGTTCCCCAAGGCGTTCGAGGACGAGAACTCGGTCCTGCACCACGCGCTCCGCAACGACGACCCGGTGTGCCGCCCCGACTCCGCACCGGGGTGTCAGGCGTTGCCGTTCCCGCGGGCGTACCTCGAGGAGCAGGTGCTCGCCAAGCCTGACTGGTCGACCATCGACCCCGCGCTGAGCTCGACGAGCTTCGGCGGCCACACGGGCGGGCAGATGGACTGTCAGGGACAGTTCGGCGAGGGCTTCGGAGCCCTCGAGCAACCCGCGCACAACGCGATGCACGACGGGTTCATCGGCGGCACGATGGCCGACCCCGGAACGGCGGCCGAGGACCCGATGTTCTTCTCCTTCCACTGCTACATCGACCTGCTGTGGGCCCAGTGGCAGGAGCGGTTCGAGACCGGCACCGATCTCGACTGCCGGCTGTGCGGCCTGTTCAAGGACCGTGAGCACCTCGAGGAGAACCGCTTCCTCGTCCGGGACACGCTCGACACCGAGAAGCAGTTCGGCTACGTCTACGACTACGTGCCGGGGGAGGCCCCGCCGCCGCTCCCCGACGTCGACGGCGCGCCGTTCCGGGTGCACCCCGCGCTCGACGTCGTACCGAGCGCCCGCCGCGAGCCGGCGCTCGTGCGCACGCTCGCCTTCTCCGTGCCGCAGCCCGGTCTCGAGGAGGCGGTGCTGCGACTGGGCGACGTCCACGTGACCCTGCCCTTCTCCTACGGCGCCGACGTGTACCTCACCCGCGCCGGGGAGGAGCTGCACACGATGGACCGGGAGTTCCGGCAGCGGCACCTGGCAGACGTCCTGTACTTCTGGCGCTCCCACCACGCCCACGGGCACACCACCCACGACGTCACCGTCGATCTCGGCCGCGTCCTGACCGCGCTGGCCGGCGCGCACGCCGGCGAGGAGTGGCAGGTGTCGGTGGCCCTCACGCCCACTGCCGGCGGCCACGAGCACGGCCCGGCGGAGGCGGCGGCAGGGCCGTCCGACGCCGCCTCGATGGTCGACTTCGGCGACCTGACCCTGCGCGTCCGCTGAGAGCGCGGGATGACGACGCCGGAGCGGCCGCCGGTCTTCGAGCTGCACATCCGCCCGCTGTTCCGGCTGCTCGACCGCGCGCACATGCTCAGCCAGGTCACACCCGGCATCGACCTGTGGGACCTCGACACGGTGTGGGGCGCGCGCGAGCAGGTCCTCACCCGGTTGCGCGGTCAAGGGAGCCAGAACATGCCGGGTCTCCCGGTGGGAGGCCCGTGGCCGGCGGAGTGGATCACGCTCTTCGAGCGGTGGCTCGCGACCGGCTCGGCCACCGCCCCGGGGCACCACCTCGTCCTCACGAGGCCGGACCAGGGCTACGAGCTGAAGACGCTCGGCGGGGACCGGCGGCGGTTGTCGGCGATCGTCACCGCGCCGACCGAGGGGTGCCGGGTCTGGTTCGAGCTGGAGTCCGTCGCGACCGGCCAGCGGAGCTACACGCTCTACCTGGAGCCGGCGTTCCCCGATCAGCCGAGTGACCCGACCCCGCTGAGAGCAGCCGAGACCCTCCTGCGGAGCGAGGTGGAGCGGGTGGTCGTCCGGGACGCGGACGGCACCCGGGAACTGGTCGTGCCCTGAGAACTCCCCGCGTTCCTCGCGTTGACCTTGATGTGTCGCAGCTCACGGCCGAACACCTGGGCACGGGTCCGCGCGCGGACCACACCGCCTCCGCGGAAGGGCTTCGGCATGACCACAGCAGACCTCGTCTCCATCGCGTCCGACAACGCCGTCACCCGGCGCGAACGGCACCGGCAGTCCCGCTACCGCGAGCTCGTCCTCGGGCTCCCGGCGGGCCAGGACGCGCGCCGGCGCACCCTCGGCAACTACCTGGCGCCGGACGAGTGGCGGCGCAACTTCCTCAGCGAGGAGGCCGCCGAGTACGCGTGCAGCCGTGCCGACGAGGTGTCGCGCGAGGGTGGCCGGCTGGAGAAGAACCGGCTGTTCACCAACATGCTCAGCTCGATGCCGCTGTGCTTCAGCGTCTTCGGTCACCTCCGCGCGCACCCGCGGTCCGCGGTCGCCGTCCTCAACGACCTGCTCGGCCTCGACCTGGTCGGGCTGGTCGGGATCGACGTCCGCGGACGGCGGATCGCGGGGATCGAGTGTGAGTGGGCGCCCGACCGCCGCGACCACCTCCGGGACGGGACCGCGTTCGACGCGGTGGTGGCCGGCCGGCTGGCCGACGGGCGCAGCCAGCTGATCGCCGTCGAGACGAAGTACGTCGACGGCTTCAGCCGGGACCCCGCGAGCGAGGCCGCCGACGAGAAGTACGACTGCTGGTGCCGGACGTTCGGCATGGCCGACGGCGCCTTCGCCGAGCTCGGCGGGCACGCCACGCGGCAGCTGCTGCGCAACGTGCTCCTGGCGGAGAGCGTGCGCCGGGGCGGACGGGCCGGCGGTGGGCCGGTGTTCGACGAGGCCGTCACCGTCGTGCTGGCCCGGGACGACGACGCGGCGGCGCGCGACGCCGTCGACGCGGTCGCGGGACAGCGCCGCCGGATGCGCACCGCGGTGCGGCACGTCGGCCACGGCGAGCTGGCCGACGCCGCGTCCCGGGTGGACGAGCTCGGCACGTGGGCCGCCGAGTTCCGCCGTCGCTACGTCGCGGACTGCTGACCGTCCGGGCCTGACCCAGCGTCACGTGCGGCCGCGGTCGTCCACGCTCCCGGAGGACATCGGCCTCCGATCGGTGGGGAGAGCGGGCGATCGCCGTTCGCCGGGTGTTCTCCTGGGGCACGGCGGGCTCCTGCCCGCCGTCCTCAGCAAGGAGCCCGCCATGACCGACCGCGACCCCGGATCGTCCGTCGGCGAGGGCGGAAGGGCGCTGCAGGGCGCCGGGTGCGGCAGCTGCGCCGCCGGCCACGGCGTGCACCCGCGCCGGGTCCAGCTGTGCGACGGCGGTCCGGACGACGACTGGGCCGCGGTCGTCGTCATGGGCGCCGTCGGGGACCTCCTCACCGTGGCCGCCGGCGAAGAGCTGCGGCGCTACCGCAACCACGACGCCGGGCGGCTCACGCAGCTGGTCGACGAGGTCGGTTCCGACGCGCTGCTCAACCGCAGGTACGGGCTCCTCTTCCTCCGCACCTGGCCGCGCGACGCCGGGGCGGTGTTCTCGCTGCAGTCCGCCGACCAGCCACCCAGTCCCTGCCGCGAGCCGGGAGCCCGCTGACCACCGACTCCCTCATCCGGAGGAGGCGAGCAGCGGACTCCCTGCTCACCGGCAGGTAGCGCCCCCACCCTGGGCCCGTGGCCGGACGCCGTCCCCTCCTGGACCACCGGCTCCGCCGGGGTCTCGCTGCGCTGTGCGCGTCCGGGGTGGTCCTCGGCGGCCTCGCCAGCTGCACGACCCCGATGGTGACCGCGGCGGCGGACAGCCACGTCGCCACCGACGGCAAGGCGGCCGCCGCGACCGACGTCCCGGAGGCGACCGGGCCCTCCGCGAAGGCCGAACTCCGGACGGTCGACGCGGCGCCGGTGCTGGCCGGCGTCGAGGCCGCAGCGGCGGGCGCCGGCGGAACCGTCTCCGTCGTCGTCCTGGACGCCGACGGGGACCGGCTGCTCGCCAGCGCGGACGCCGGCCGGCCGGTCTCCACCGCGTCGCTGGTGAAACTGCTCGTGGTCACCCGGCTGCTGGCGCTCGACGAGAGCGGTGCCCTGACCCTGCCCGACGAGGACGTCGCCCTGGCCGAGCGGGCGATCGTGGGGTCGGACGACGCCGCGATGAGCCGGCTGTGGGACCGGTACGACGGGCCCGGGCTGGTCACCGACGTCGCCGCGGAACTGGGGCTCACCGCCACCGCGCCGCCGTCGATCCCGGGTCAGTGGGGCCAGGCGACGACGAGCGCCACGGATCTCGCCGCCGTCCTCGCGGCGCGCGGGCAGCTGCTCGACCCCGGGGACGCCGACCGGCTCCTGGGCTGGCTGCGGTCGACCTCGGCGACGGCCGCCGACGGCTTCGACCAGCGGTTCGGCCTGCTCTCGAGCGGCACCGGCGCCACGGGGCCGGTGGCGGCCAAGCAGGGCTGGATGTGCTGCGTCGACGGGCGCCGGCAGCTGCACTCGGCGGGCGAGCTCGCCGACGGGCGGGTGGTCGTCCTCCTCGGCGACTTCCCGAGCTCGACGTCGTGGGCCCGCGCGCGCGACTCGCTCGACGCCGCGGCTGCCGCCGTCCTCAGCGGGATCGGCTGACCGCCGCGGTGCCCCGGCCGTCAGCAGACGGCCGGGGCACCGCGAGGCGTCAGGCGACCCGGCGGGCGCCCGAGTAGCTCGGCATCGAGTCGAGGTTCACCACGGCGACCGGCTTGCTGGCGGTCGAGGCGTGCACCATCTGGCCGTTGCCGATGTACATGCCCACGTGCGAGACCGGGCTGTAGAAGAACACCAGGTCACCGGGCCGGAGGTCCGACTTCGCCACCGGGGCGCCGAAGCCCGCCTGCGCCCGCGAGGTGCGCGGGATGGAGATCCCCGCCGCCTTGTAGGCGAAGCTCGTCAGCCCCGAGCAGTCGAAGGAGTTCGGGCCGGTCGCGCCGTACACGTAGCGGTCGCCCACCTGGGCGAGCGCGGTGTCGACCGCGGCCTGGGCGGCGCCGCTCGACGCGGCGGCCGGAGCAGCGGCGACGGCAGCGCCCCCACCACCGTCCCCACCGGTGTCAGCCGTTGCCGGCAGGGGGGAGAGCGCGATACCGGCACCGGCGATGACGGCGACGGCGATCCCACGGAACGTGCGACGTGCAGAGGTCGTGCGTGCAGTCGTCATGGACGACGTGTTCTCCTGTTCTCCACGACCGCCTACCGGGTTAGCTGACGGGTTCGGACGGGGGAGTCGCCCGGCGCGACGGATCGCGCTTCACCCCAGTGCTGCGGTGGGTCCCCGGTCCGGGCCTCGGTAGACGACCGACGCCCGGTTCGGCGGTGTCCGGCGGGTGCCGCCACGGGTGGGCGACGAGGGAGCCCGCTGGACCGCGCAGAACGCTAAGAACCCCCGCCGGGCGTCGCCATTCGGGGTCGGTGTCGGATCCGGCGGCCGGGGACGCCGCGGCTCGCCGTCCTCACCAGCGGGGACGACGCAGTGTGAGGAGCCGCCCGGCTCCGTCACCGCTGGTCGGCGGTATCCGTACGTTCTCGTCCCCTGCGGGGTGGCACCACCGACTGTCATCGGCGGACGACGCCCTGCCGCCGGAACCCGGGTGGTTGGCCCGGCCGTTGGGCGGGCACGAAGCAGGTCAACCGAACCGAGGAGGAACCCACATGGCCGGCATGATCCGGAAGCTCGTGGCGTCGGGGATCGCGGCGAAGGTCATCCAGGAGGCCCGCAAACCGCAGAACCAGGCCAAGCTCAAGAAGCTCATCCAGGACTTCCAGCAGAAGCAGCAGAAGGGCGGCGGCGGCAAGGGCATGGGCCGCGGCACCGGGCGCTACTGATCTGCTGGCGCAGCGGCCCCCACCCGAGCCCGGGTGGGGGCCGCTGCCGCGTACGGGGCACGCGCCCGCGTGCCGGCCCAGACCGAGTCCGAGGAGTCCCATGACCGTCATCGCCGTCGTCGGTGCCACCGGACAGCAGGGCGGCGCCGTCGCCCGCGCCCTGCTGGACGCCGGTGCCCGCGTGCGCGCCCTCGTCCGCGACCCCGCCAAGGCCCGGGACCTCGCCGACCGGGGCGCCGAGCTCGTCCGCGCCGAGCTGGCCGACCCCGACAGCCTGCGGACGGCGTTCTCCGGCGCGCAGCGGGTGTTCGCCATGACCACCCCGTTCGGCGCCGGCGGGCCCGAGGCGGAGGAGCGCCAGGGGATCGCGCTCGTCGACGCGGCCGCGGACGCCGGCGTGGAGCACGTCGTGCTCAACTCCGTCGGCGGCGCCGAGCGCTCGACCGGCATCCCGCACTTCGAGAGCAAGCGCCGCGTCGAGGAGCACCTGGCCGCGTCGGGGCTGCCGGCGACCGTCGTCCGGCCGGTCTTCTTCATGGAGAACCTGGGCTGGATGGCGGCGGTGCAGGACGGCGAGGTCGTCGTCCGGATGCCGCTGCCGGCGGGCGTGCCGCTGCAGATGATCGCCGTCGCCGACATCGGCACGGTCTCCGCCGACGTCCTCCTCGACCCCGGCCGGGTGCCCGGCGGCAGCATCGAGATCGCCGGTGACGAGCGGACCGGCGAGCAGATCGCCGCCGCCTTCGGCGAGCGGGCCGGCCGGCCCGGCCGCTACGAGGCGGTGCCGCTCGACGGCCTGGACGACGACGCGCGCGCCATGTTCACCTGGCTCGCCCACCCGCCCGCCTACCGCGGCGACATCGAGGCCACCCGCGCGCTGGCGCCCGGCCTGCTGGACCTCCCGGGCTGGCTGGCGACCGGCTGGTCGCCTCGGGAGTGAGCGCGCCGGCCGCCGCGCCGCCGGATAGGCGGCGGCCGGGCACGTGTCCTGCGGGAGCTCGTGCTCTGCCCACGGTGGTGGGCAGAGCACGAGCTTCCCGGGAGACACATGTGCCCCGGGGCGTCAGTCGCCCTTGACGTTGACCACCTGGCGCAGCGTGTGCCGGACCTCGACCAGGTCGGCCGCGTCGGCCATGACACGGTCGATCGGCTTGTACGCGTCCGGGTGCTCGTCGAGGAAGGCGTCCGACCGGCCCCAGGCGATGCCCTTCATCCGCCGATCGAGGTCGGCGCGGGTGAACAGCCGCCGCGCGGCGCCGCGCGAGTGGTTGCGGCCGGCCCCGTGCGGCGCGGACATCAGCGCGTCGGGGTTGCCCCTGCCGACCACCACGTAGGACGCCGTCCCCATCGACCCGGGGATCAGCCCGTCCTGGCCCCGCCGCGCCGAGATGGCCCCCTTGCGGGACAGCCAGACGTCGTGCCCGAGGTGCGTCTCCCGCTCGGTGTAGTTGTGGTGGCAGGAGATCTCCACCTGCCGCGCGACCTCGGTGCCGAGGAAGCGGGACACCTGCTCGGCGACGCGGTCCATCATCTCCGCGCGGTTGAGGAAGGCGAACCGCTGCGCCCAACCCAGCGCCTCGATGTAGGCGTCGAACTCCGGCGTCCCCTCCTCGAGCCAGGCCAGGTCGCGGTCGGGCAGGTGCTCGTCGCGGCAGCGCTGCTGCGCGATCCGGATGTGCTTGGACGCCAGCCGGTTGCCCACCCCGCGCGAGCCCGAGTGCAGGAACAGCCACACCCGGTCGGCCTCGTCCAGCGACACCTCGATGAAGTGGTTGCCCGATCCGAGTGACCCCAGCTGCATCGGCCAGGTGTCGGCGACGCCGTCGGCCTGTCCCACGCCCGGCAGCTCCCAGAGCTCCGCCACCCGGGCGGCCGCGGAGTCGCGCAGCTTCTTGTTGTACCGGCCGGCCGAGAGCGGGACCGCCCGCGAGATCTGCCCGTGCAGCGCGCCGAGGTTGCGCCCGTGGAGGTCGCCGGCCGTGAACTGGGTGCGGACGGCGTCCATCCCGCACCCGATGTCGACCCCCACCGCCGCCGGGATGATCGCGCCCTCGGTGGGGATCACCGAGCCGACCGTCGCGCCCTTGCCCAGGTGCGCGTCGGGCATGAGCGCCATGTGCGGGCGGATGAACGGCATCGAGGCGGTGCGCTCGGCCTGCAGCCGGGTGGTCGGCTCCAGGATCGACGCCCAGTTGAGCAGGCGGTCGCTGATCTTCTCCACCGGGAGGCCCTACCCCGCCGCGGGACCCCCGTCCCGTCGGCTGCGGACGCCCTCAGTCATCGCCCTTGCGGTCGCGATCGCGGTCGCGGTCCCGGCGGCGGTTGCCGTTGCCGTTCCCGTCGCCCTGCTCGGCGGTGGGCTGGGCCTCCGTCGTCGGCGCGGCGGTCGGCGGCGGCGGTGGGGGCGGCGCGACGGCGTGGGTGACGGTGATCGTCGTGCCGACCGGCACCTCGCCGGTGGGGGCGAGCTCCATCACCTGCCCGGCGGGGACGTCGGCGGTCTCGACGGCCTGCAGCACGACCGCCAGGTCCAGGCCGGCCAGCTGGGGTTGCACCTGGCCGACCGGCCGGCCGACGTACTCCGCGGGGTCCAGCCGCACCTGCACGACCGGCGGGGGCGTCGGCGCCGCGGACGTCGTCGGGGCCGGCGTGGTCGACGTCGTCGGCTGACCGGCCGGTGCGGGGTCGGTCCCGCTGTTCCCGAGGACCACCAGCCCCGCCGCCACGGCCGCGACGACGACGAGCGCCACCAGCAGCGGGATGAGCATCCGGCGGCGTGACCGGTCCTCCGGCTCGTCGTCGACGGGGTGGGCGTCGTCCACGGCGGGCCCCGCGGCGGGGACCGCGGCGGGGGACAGCACCTGCGTCACCGGGGCGGGGGGCGCGATCGGCAGCACGAGGGTGTCGGCGCGGTCGGGCTCCCGCCCGGCGGCGGCGTCGTCCACCGCGGCGAGCAGGGCGGCGCCGTCCGGGATCCGCTGGGCCGGGTCCTTGGTGAGGGTCCGCTCGACCAGCCGGCGCACGCCGTCCGGCAGGTCCGGGGGCAGGGGGTCGGGGTCCTCCCGCAGCTGCCGCAGCGCGATGTCCACCGGGTTGGGGCCGTCGAACGCGCGCCGGCCGGCGAGGCACTCGTAGGCCACCATGCCCCAGGAGTAGACGTCGCTGGCCGGGACCGCCTTGTCCCCGCGCACCTGCTCCGGCGCGAGGTACTGGGCGGTCCCGATGACGTGGCCGGTGCGGGTGATCGGCGCGTTGGCCGCCGACCAGGCGATGCCGAAGTCGGTGATCTTGACCGTGCCGTCCGACGCGACGAGCAGGTTGCCCGGCTTGACGTCCCGGTGCACCACCCCGGCCGCGTGCGCGGCGGCCAGCCCGGCCGCGACCTGGCCCAGCAGGGCCAGGGTCCGCTCCGGCGGCAACCGGTGCTCGCGCTGCAGCAGGGTCGAGAGCGGCTCGCCGTCCACGAGCTCCATCACCAGGTAGACCACCCGGTCACCGCCGGCGGGCTCGACCTCGCCGTAGTCGTGCAGGACGGCGATGTTCTGGTGCACGAGCCCCGCGGAGAGCCGGGCCTCGGTGCGGAACCGGGTCAGGAAGACCTGGTTCCCGGTGAACTCGGCACGCAGCACCTTGACCGCGACCTGCCGGCCCAGGACGAGGTCGCGGGCGCGCCAGACCTGCCCCATACCCCCGGTGGCGATGGGGGACTGGAGCTCGTAGCGCTCCTCGAGAACGGATCGGGCCGGGTGCATGCGCCGTCAGACGGGGTCGACCAGGCGCAGCGGCGGGTGCGCGTCCAGCCGCTTCTCCAGCGTCACCCGGTGCCGCCCGTCGGACTCGTGGTGGAAGTCCAGCCGGTCGACCAGTGCCTGCATGAGCGTCAGCCCGCCGCCGGTCTCCAGCGGCGAGCCGTCGATGGCCGGCCGCCCGCCGGGGTCGAAGCCCGCGCCGTCGTCGACGACGCTGATCCGGCAGACGGCGTCGTCGAGCCGCACCTGCACCTCGTACTCTGCGGAGTCCCCGGCGTGCTGGACGACGTTCGCGCACGCCTCGGTCAGCGCCAGCACGATCTCGTCGACCACGTGCTGCGGGACGTGCAGGTGCTCGAGCGCCAGCCGGCACAGCCTGCGGACGAACGGCACGCTGTCCGTGTCGACCGGCAGGCGGACGGTGAAGGCGATGTCCATGCCAGGGTTCCCCTCTCCCGCCCGGCGGCATCTACCCTGCGGTGAGCCAGTGGGACCACGACGAGGAGACCGACCCGTGCTGTTCGACATCGAGCGGACCACGGCCTCCGGTCTACCGTCGCTGAGCGTACGCGGAGAGCTCGACCTGGCCACCGCCCCACAGCTCATGGAGGCCATGGAGTCCCTCCTGTCCCAGCAGCCCCGCGAGATGGTCCTCGACCTCACCGGGACGACGTTCCTCGACTCCTCCGGCGCCCGCTGCCTGGCCTTCCTCGCCCGCCGCGCGGCCGCTGCCGACGTCGCCCTGCAGGTCGTCTGTCCCCGCGAGAACCGTCCCGTGTGGCTGGTCGTCGACCTCCTCGAGCTCCAGTCGCTGGTGCCGATCGCCGAGACGGTCCGGGAGCCCGGGGACGAGGTCGGCCCGTAGGGTCGCCCGCGATGACGCCGACGCCGCCCGACGACAGCCGCGGGAGCATCGCGGCGGCCTGCGCCGACGAGCCGATCGCGGTTCCCGGCGCGATCCAGCCGCACGGCGCCCTGCTGGCCGTCACCGAGCCCGCCCTCGCCGTCGTCATCGCCTCGGCGAACGCCGCCGAGGTGCTCGGCGACGACGCGCGCGAGCTCGCGGCGCTGCTCGACCCCGCCGACCTCGACCGGCTGCGCGCGGGCCTGGCCGGCGACCTTGCCGAGCTCAACCCGCTCCGGGTCAGCGTCGGCGGCCGGGACCTCGACCTCGTCGTCTCCCGCGCGGACGGGCTGCTGCTCACCGAGTGGGAGCCGGTCGCCGGCGCCGAGCAGGCCGGGGCCGCCTGGCACCGCCGGTTGCCCGCGGTGCTGCAGCGGCTCTCGGCCACCACCTCGCTCGACGAGCTCACGGCGGTGCTCGCCAGCGATGTCCGCGAGCTCACCGGCTTCGACCGCGTGATGGTCTACCGCTTCGACGCCGAGTGGAACGGCGAGGTCATCGCCGAGGACCGCCGCGCCGACCTCGAGCCGTTCCTCGGCCTGCGCTACCCGGCCAGCGACATCCCCGCCCAGGCCCGCGCCCTCTACGCCACCAACTGGCTGCGGCTCATCCCCGACGCGACCTACCGCGCCGTCCCCCTGCAGCCGGCCACGCACCCGGCCACCGGCCGCCCGCTGGACCTCTCCGGCGCGGTGCTGCGCAGCGTCTCGCCGGTGCACCTGGAGTACCTGGCCGCCATGGGCGTCGTCTCCTCCATGTCGGTCTCGCTGATCGACGGCGGCCGGCTGTGGGGCCTCATCGCCTGCCACCACACCAGCGGCCCGCGCCGCCCGTCCTACGCCGACCGGGT
Source organism: Geodermatophilus sp. CPCC 205761 (assembly GCF_051383655.1). Taxonomy (NCBI): domain Bacteria; kingdom Bacillati; phylum Actinomycetota; class Actinomycetes; order Geodermatophilales; family Geodermatophilaceae; genus Geodermatophilus; species Geodermatophilus sp. CPCC 205761. The sequence goes on along the minus strand of NZ_JALPKQ010000010.1, from coordinate 45,948 downwards.
CGCCGCGGAGTTCCTCGGCCGCACCGCCTCGCTGCTGCTGCACACCACGGTCGAGACCGCCGAGCGCGGGGACGTCGTCGGCGTGGCCCAGCGGCAGGCCGCGCTGGTCGCCGCCCTCGGCCGCAGCCCGCGGCGGCCGGCCGCGGCGCTCATCGAGGGTCCGGTGACCCTGCTCGACCTGCTGCCCGCCGGCGGCGCCGCGGTCCGCCTCGACGGCCGGCTGCACCTGCTGGGCAGCACGCCCCCGGCCGAGCGGGTGCTCGAGCTGGTCCCCGCGCTGCTGGCCACCGGGCAGCCGGCCACCGACGCGCTGGGCAGGGTGGTCCTGTCCGCCGCCGACGTCGCGGACACCGCCAGCGGGCTGCTGGCTGTCGAGGTGGGTGGCGCGCCGGGCGACTTCCTCGCCTGGTTCCGCCCGGAGACCCTCCGCCAGGTCACCTGGGGCGGCAACCCGCACGAGCCGAAGCTGGTCGAGGGCGCCTCCGGCCCCCGGCTCAGCCCGCGCCGCTCGTTCGCCGCCTGGGTGGAGACGGTGCGCGGGACGGCCCAGCCGTGGCGGGACCACGAGGTCGCCGCGGCGTCGGCGCTGGCGGCGCACCTCACCGAGTCGGCCCTGCACCGGGCGCGGGAGGACGACCGGCTGGCCGCCGTGCTGCAGCGCACCCTGCTGCTCGAGGAGCTGCCGCCCGTGCCCGGCGTCGCGCTCGCCGCGCGTTACCGGCCCAGTGCGGCCGACGTCGTCGGCGGCGACTGGTACGACCTCGTGCCGCTGCCCAGCGGCCGGATCTCGATCGTGCTCGGCGACGTCGCCGGCCACGGCCTCGCCGCCGCGTCGATCACCGCCCAGCTGCGGCACGCCCTGCGTGCGCACCTGCTCCGCGACCGCGGGCCCGCCGCCGCGCTGGGCAGCCTCGGCGAGCTGATCGCCGCGCTCCTGCCGGGCGAGCTGGCGACCGCGGTCGTCGCCGAGCTCGACCCGGCCACCGGCGAGGTCGCGGTGGCCAGCGCCGGGCACCCGCCGGTGCTGCTCGCCACCGCGGACGGCGTGCGGCTGCTGCGCGACGGCCGCGGCCCGGCGCTCGGCCTGCAGGAGCACGCCGCCTACGCCGAGGCGCGGGTCCGGCTGACCGGCGCCGACCGGCTGCTGTTCTACAGCGACGGGCTGGTCGAGCGCCGCGACGTCCCGCTGACCGACCGGCTCGACGCCCTGCGCGCCGCGGCCGGCTCGGCCGGAGCCGGCCCCGACGCGCTGCTGGACGCGGTGCTCGCCGCGCTGGACCCGCCTGACACCGACGACGTCACGCTGGTCGGCCTCGGCCGGACCTGATCAGGCCGGCGTCCGGTCCAGCACGTACGAGCCGGGCGCCGCCTCGAGCACCGGGTGGTTCTCGCTGCCCAGGCTCTCGGGCGCGGGCACCTCGTCGCCGGAGCGCGCGATCGTCCAGTCCGCCCAGTGCCCCCACCAGCTGCCGGTGTGCTTCTCCGCGGCCGCCCGCCAGTCCTCGGGGTCGGCGCCGGGCTCGCCGCCGGTCCAGTAGCTCATCTTCGGGTTGCCCGGCGGGTTGACCAGGCTCTGGATGTGGCCGCTGGAGCTGAGCACGAACTCGCTCGGGCCGGACATGAGCCGCGCGGTGCGGTAGCAGCCGGTCCAGGGCGTGATGTGGTCGTTGACCGCGCCGGTGACATATGTGGGCACGGTGATCCGGCCGAGGTCGACCGGCGTGCCGAGGACGGTCTCGCCGCCGGGGCGCACCAGCGTGTGCTCCTGGAAGATCCGCAGGAACTGCTCGTGCAGCGCGGCCGGCAGGTTGGTCCCGTCGGCGTTCCACTCGAGGATGTCGAAGGCGGGCGGGGCCTCGCCCATCAGCCACTGGTTGACCAGGTAGCCGAAGACCAGGTCGTCCGGGCGCATCCAGGTGAAGACGCTGCCCATCGTCCTGGCCGGGATGACGCCGCGGGCCCGCGAGACCCGCTTGGCCAGGCTGACCATCCGCTTGCCGGAGAAGGCGTTGATCGGCGCGGGGCCACTGAAGTCGAGCAGGGTGACGCCGAACGCGGCGCTGTGCACGCTGGTGTCCTCGACGGCGGCCAGGTGGTTGAGCAGTGTGGTCAGCACGATCCCGCCGGCGCAGAAGCCCACCGTGTTGACGTCGGGAGCGCCGGTGATCTGCCGGGCGACGGCGGTGGCACGCCGGATCCGCTCGGCGTAGGTGTCGAGGTCCCAGTGCGCGTGCTCGCGGCCGGGGTTGCGCCAGCTGATCAGGAACACCTGCAGGCCCTGGGCGACGGCGTGCTCGACGAAGCTGCGGCCGGGCCGCAGGTCGAGCATGTAGAAGCGGTTGATCATCGGGGGGACGACGACCAGCGGGCGCTCCCGCACCGTGTCGGTGGTCGGCTCGTACTGGATGAGCTCGATGACCTCGTCGCGGTAGACGACGGCGCCCTTGGTGACGCCGAGGTCGCGGCCGACGGCGAACGCCGAGCGGTCGGTCTGGGCCGGCAGGCCGCCGTTGTGCACCAGGTCGTTCAGCAGCGCCTTCGTCCCCCGGACGACGCTCGCGCCCCCGGTCTCGACGACCTTCTTCAGCGCCGCCGGGTTGCCGAGCAGGGTGTTCGTCGGCGCCGCCGCGCTCACCAGGGCGTTGGCGGCGAAGCGGGCCCGCTCCACGGTGCGCGGGTCGCTGCCGGAGGCCTCGTACCGCTCGACCAGCCGGTCGACCGATGCCGCCCACGCGAGATAGCCCTGCCCGAGCCGCTTGTAGGCCGGGTTGTGCTCCCACGCCGGGTCGGCGAACCGCCGGTCCCTCGGCGCGGGCGCGATGCGGTCGGTGCCGCGGGTGATGTCGACGAGGTCCTTGCCGAGGTGGAGGGCTTCGGCCGCGACCGCGCGCGGCGAGGCGAGCACCCGGGCCAGCCCTCCGGCGGCCACGACCGGGGTCACCTCCGGGAGGTCCTCTCCGCCGTCGACGACGGGCTCGGCCTCGGGAACGGTTCCGGCTGCGGACACGGGCTCTCCCTCGCTGTGGGCACGGTCGCGCTCACGCTAACGACGTGGTCCGGTCGGGAACCGGGCCCAAAGTCCCACGGGTCGAGGGACCGACCACATCCGGGGAGGTGGGCCCGCCCCGGCCCAGGCTCAGCCGGGGCGGCGGGGGGCGCGCCGGCGGCGGGGCGGCTCGCCGTCGCCGGTCGTGGCCCGGCTGCGGGCGAAGGACTCGGCCAGCTCCCGCGGCCAGCCGTCGTCGACCAGCAGCAGGCCCAGCTGGCGACCCAGGATCGTGTCGACGTCCGCGGCCGGCAGCTCGGAGCCGAACACCACCTCGCGCAGCGCCCAGCCGCGCCCGGCGACCGGGCCGGTGGCCACCGCGGCGGCCAGCTTCTCGACGGCGGCGACGTCCATCCGCAGCGCCGCCCACCGCAGGACCGCGGGCAGCCCCGAGACGGGGAGGACGTCGGCCAGCCGGGACAGCCAGCTCACGTCGGCGACGAGCAGGTGCCCGAGCAGCGTCCGGTGCTCGTCGTCCGAGCGGTCGGCGGCCTGCCGCCACTGCGCCTCCAGGGCGTCGCCGACCACCCGGCGCCGGCTGGCCAGCAGCGCCAGCTCCCAGGGGTCGGCGGCCAGGCGCAGCAGCGGGAGGGCCATGCCCAGGCTCAGGGTCTGCTCGACCAGCAGCCCCGGCGCGCGGTCCAGCGTGGCCACGCGGCGGCCGCGGGCCACCTCGTCGGCGAAGGCGGCGGACAGGTCGCCCTGGGTCAGCCCGGCCAGCTGGACGGCGGCCTCGGCCGGGCCCTCGGCGCCGTCGAACACCTCGTCGAGCAGCGCGGTCAGCGCCTGCCCGCGGACCCGCTCGGACACCTCGGGGTGCCGGCCGGCGGCCGCCCGCAGCGCGGACCCCACCCGCGGGTCGGTGCCGGCGAGCGCGATCGTCGTGGCCGCGTTGCCCGCGCGGGCCAGCCAGCCCGGTGCGGCCTCGGACTCCAGCACGCAGGCCAGCTGGTCGGCGGTCAGCGCGGCGGCGTCGCGCTCGGCCCAGGCGTCGGCGAACAGCCAGGCGTCGAGCCGGTGCAGGTCGCCGACGTCGTCCGGGGGCAGCTCGCCCTTGCTCGCCGCCTCCAGCAGGGTGCGGGCGCGCTCGGTGTCGGCGGCGCCCGCGGCCGGGCCGGCGGCGGTGGCGGCCAGCTCGACCGTGACCGCCGCCGCATCGCCGTCGTCGGCCTGCGGGCCGCTGTGCAGCGACACCGGCGCGACCAGTGCCCGCGGCAGGACGTCGAACAGCAGGTCGGCCACCTCGCGGCCGGACGGGGTCCGCCGCGGCAGCCGGCAGCTGCCGGAGCCGGCGGCGAGCCGGGCCAGCAGCTGCGCCAGGCACGGGGTGAGGGGATCGACCTCGTCGGCGGGGAGCGCGGGCAGCGTCCGGCCGGCGGCGGGCACCCTGAGCGGCGGCAGCTCGTCGGTCGGGACGGCGTCCTCGGCCAGGCCGTCGAGGAACCGGCCGGTGCGGCGCAGCGCCAGCAGCTCCCGGACGCCGAGCCGCCCGGCGCCGTCCCACAGCAGGTGCACGAGGTAGTTGCCGGGCCGGCCGAAACCGTCGGCGCTGGCGTCCACCGTGCGGTAGAGCACCCGGCCGCCGTCGCGGTGCACGATCCCGAAGGCCTCGCCGTCGTCGGGCCGGAAGCCGACCAGCGCGCCGAGGGCCTTGCGGGTGCGGCCGACCTCGGCCGGCCAGTCCGCGGACATCGCGAAGACGCCGAAGCCCGGGCCCTCCAGGGTCCGCGGCGCGGACGTGTAGACCGCCTGCGGGCAGGCCCGGCCGCTCATCCCGACCACTCGCGGCGCAGGCCGGAGCCGGTCTCCTCCGGGTCGAGCCCCTCGGCGGAGAGGAAGCCGTGTCGGGCGAGCAGGACGAGCAGCGGGTCCAGGCAGCCGACCGGGGTGATCTCCGGGTAGCCGCCGTCGCGGGCGTCGGCGCCGGTGGCCGAGACCGCGTGCACCGTCGGCCGCGGCAGCCGGCCGAGCACGGCGGTGAGCAGGTTGGAGCCGCCCTTGAGCTCGAGGAAGTCGACCAGCCGAGAGCTGTTGCTCCGGACGTCCTCGAACCAGTGCGACAGCGGTGCGGCGGTGAGGTCGGTGTCGCGCAGCGCCTCGGTCGGGAAGTCGGTCACCCCGCGCAGCTTGTCGGCCTTGCTCAGGACGACCGCGGTGGACACGCCCTCGAGGTGGCTGTCGGGGTGCAGGTTGCGGGCGGTCCGCAGCAGGTTGGCGAGGTTGACCACCATCTGCGTGTGCCGGGCCAGCCCCATCGACTCCTCGCCGGGGTCGGCCAGGTGCCGCAGCCGCGGGAAGACGCCGGGGGAGAGGATCACCAGGATCGACGAGGCGGCGTAGAGGAACTTCCCGTACTGGCCCATGTCCTCGCTGCGGTAGAGCTGCTCGCCGGAGGCGTCGAAGAAGACCAGGTTGAGCGAGCGCTCGGCGCCGTTGCGGCCGGGTCCGCGCAGCACGAGGGTGAACGGCTCGGGCGAGCTGCCCTCACCGAGCAGCGGCAGGGTGAGCGGCAGCTGCCGGCGCTGCACCATCAAGCGGTAGCGGTAGTCGTCGAAGCGGGCCGCGCTGTCCTCGTCCATCTCCACCGAGATGCCGAGCGGAGCCAGCGCGCCCTCGTGCAGCAGGTCGATGAGCACGGTCAGGTAGGTGCTCTTCGACGCGCCGGTCAGGCCGACCAGCCCGACGACGACGGTCGGCCGGTCGAGGTAGTCCGGCGGCAGCCGGTGGCCCCTCGGGCAGGTCGGGGCGACGTTGGCGGCGGCCGCGCCGGCGGCGTCCCTCGGCGTGGGCGCCGGGGCGGACTCGGTCCGCAGCGGCTCGAGGAAGCGCTGCCACCGGGTGCGGCGCTCGACCGGCGGGCGGGTGGGCGCGCCCCGGGCGTCGCGCCACACGGGGGTGGACAGGGGCTCCAGGCAACGGGGGCAAACGCGGCGCCTCATGCGCGGCTCAGCGGACGAAGAGGACGAAGAAGACGAGCGCGGTCACGCAGAACACAACGAGCAGCACGCGCTGGCGCTCCCGGAACCGCTGACGCCGCGCGTCGAGCCGCTGCTGGGCCAGGGCCCGCTCGTACATCCCGGACAACGGACGCCTCCTCAGACCAGCACGTGGTAGACGATGGCCAGCAGCAGACCGGCGACGACCCCGAGCAGCACCGCGACCGCGACCGCCGCCGCGTACCCGGCGCGGGTGTCGGCAACCGCACGCTCCAGCCGGGCCAGCTCGTAGCGCGCCGCCTCGACCAGCGCCCCCACCGACTGCAGGTCGCGCATCGTCGTCCGCGGGTCGGGGATCTGCGACGTCCCGCCCAGCCACCGCGTCCGCTGCTCGACCTGCCGGGCCAGCTGGGCGACGGACGGGCGCTTCTCGGGCGCGAACCTCAGCGCGTGGGTGACGCTGTCGAGCAGGTGCGGCGGCACGTGGGAGAGGTTGAGCCGGCCGGCGCGCAGGGCCAGGAAGTACTCGGAGTCGGGCATCGTGTCGTCGGGGTCGACCGGGTGGACGGCGCCCGCGGCGTAGGCGATGACCATGCCCCAGCTGTAGACGTCGCTGGCCTGGGTGAGCACCGCGCCCTGCAGCTGCTCGGGGCTGGCGAACAGCTTGGTGCCGAGCGCCGCGATGCCGGTGGTCGAGGTGCCCGACGGCGGCTCGGGGCCGACGTAGCGGCTGATGCCGAAGTCGACCAGCCAGACGTCGGTGCCCGAGATGATGATGTTGCCCGGCTTGACGTCGCGGTGGACGACGCCCGCGGCGTGCACGTCCCGCAGCGCGCGGAGCAGGCCGATCGCGATCCGCCGCAGCTCCTCGTCGGTGAGCCCGCCCGCGCGGTGCGCCAGGAACTCGTCCAGCGGTGTGCCCGGGACGTACTCCTGCACGTAGTACGGGGCGTCGGCCTCGAGGTCCTGGTCGACGATGCGCGCGACCCGGCTGCTCTTCACCCGCGCGGCGTTCTCGACCTCGCGGGCCAGCCGCTTGCGGGCGAGCTCGGGGGCGCCGTCCGGCAGCCGCTTGATGACCACGAGCGCGCCGTTCGCCTCGGCCGACCCGACGAACACGTCCGCGCCCTGCCCACCCCGCGGCAGCCGGCAGCGCAGTACGTAGGGGCCGATGCGGTCGGGGTCCCCGGGCTCGAGCAGGTCGATCTGCCGCGTGCCGGCCAGGTCGGCGACGGCCACGGCCGGGTCGGTCGCCTCGTCCACGCTGTGCGGTCCTCCCGGTTCGGCGGCGGGGTGGAGGCCGACGGTAGATGCCGAACCTGGGAACCACCACGGCCCCCGGCGCCCCCTGCCGGACTTTCCGCGCCGGAAGTCCGGGACCTGCCGCAGACTTTCCGCGCCGAAAGTCCGGGACCTGCCGCGGACTTTCCGCGCCGAAAGTCCGCGGCTGGTCCCGTCGGTTTCCGCGGAGGACGAAGGCGGCATCCGTCTGCATGCAGGATGCATGTTCCACTGCTAGAGTGCAGGCGTGCCCGTCTCCATGACGATCCGCGACGTGCCGGACGAGACGCGCGACGTCCTCGCGGCCCGCGCCGCCCGGGCCGGTCAGTCGCTGCAGGAGTACGTGCGCGCGGAGCTCAACGCCCTGGCGGCGCGCCCCAGCCCCGATGAGCTCTGGGAGCGCGTCCGGAACCGGGTGCGCGCGACCGGGACCCGCGTCCCGGCCGAGGTCATCCTCGACCTGAGGGACGCCGACCGGAGGTGACGGTCGTCGTCGACGCCTCGGCGGTGGTCGCGGCGCTGGTCGACGACGGGCCCGACGGCGAGTGGGCGGCCGAGGTGCTGTCGCGCCGTCCCCTGGCCGCTCCGGCGCACCTGTTCGTCGAGGCCTCCAACGTCCTCCGGCGCAGCGTGCTCGCCGGTCACCTGAGCCGCGACGTCGCCACCCTGGCCCACCACGACCTGGCGCAGCTGCGGGTCACGACGTTCGACTTCGAGCCGCTGGCCGCCCGAATCTGGGCGCTGTACTCGACCGTGACCGCGTACGACGCGGCCTACGTCGCGCTCGCCGAGGAGCTGGACGCGCCGCTGGTCACCCTCGACCGGCGGCTCGCTCTCGCGACCGGCCCCACCTGCCGCTTCCTCCTGCCCGACTGACCAAGGGACTTTCGGCGCGAAAAGTCCGTCCCCTCCGTCGATTTCCGCGGAAACCGACGGAGGGGCCCGGGGTCAGGGGGCGGTGAGGTGGCCGGACTCCTGGCGGGTGAGGCGGCCGGCGTCGAGCACCCAGGTCAGCGCCGCCTCGAGCAGCGGGGTGAGGGACGGCGTCCGGCGGCGGTAGCCGAACACCTCCGCCGTCCGCAGGAAGAGCTCGTCCTCGGTCATCCCGGCGCCGGCGCGGCACAGGGCCACCATCGCGTTGCCGACCTCCTGCGGGGCGACGTGCTCCAGCGGCCGGTCGGCGCTGGCCGCCTGGCGCCGGAACGTGTTCCAGCCGTCGCGGTCGACCGTCTCGGGCCAGACGAACTCGCCGTCGAGCGTGGCCGCCGGCAACAGCGCGAGGAGCGCGTCGCGGCGGCCCTCGGTGACGCGGGTGAGGCCGAACGCGCTCGCGGTCAGCCGGGTCAGCCGGTCGCGGTGCACCGGCCCCTCCGCCTTGACCCCGGCGGTGAGCACCCGCTTGACCGTGCGGGCGGCCCGCGGGTCGTCGAGGCTGTCCAGCGCCTTGCGGTCGCCGCCGCTCTTCGGCGCCCAGGGCACGAAGCGCGCCTCGCCGTCCAGTTCCGGGGCAGCGGGGGCCTTCTTCACCGCCCGCCGGGCGGGCTTCGGCGCGGCCTCGGCCACGACCGGCTCGACCACCCCCGGCTCGACCACCGGCGCCTCCACCACCACGGGGGCGACGGCGCGCAGCGGAGCAACCGCCTTGAGCTCCGGCACCACCCCCGGCTCGCCCGCCGCCTCGACGGCGACGGACTCGGCGGGCGCGGCCTCGACGGCGACGGCCTCGACGGCGGTGGACGAGACCGGCTGCGGAAGGGCCGAAGTGGCCACAATGGCCCCGTCGGGGGCGGGCTCGGGGGCAGAAATGGCCATTTCTGCCCTTCGGGGGGCGCCGGACGCCGCATCGACGGCGGCGACCAGGGTGTCGAGAACCGCGGACCGGTCCCGCAGCCAGGTCGGCAGCCACACCCGCTCGACGGCGGGCCAGCGGAGCATCCCGGACAGGACGTCGACGGGCAGCCCGTCGCGGTCGCCGACCGTCCGCCGCCGCGCCCACGCGGGGCCGTCGAGCAGCACGGCCATCACCGGGGTGTCGGGGGCGTCGGCGCGGGCGACCGAGAGGTCCACCCGGAACTCCGAGAGGCCGACGTCGGTGCGCACGACCAGCCCGCGGTCGCGCAGCGCCGCGGCGATCTCGTCGCGGTGGCGGTCGGGGACGGCGGCCGGGCGGGCGTCGCGCGGCAGCGCGTCGGTGCCCAGCGCGGCCAGGTCGAGGTAGGCCCGCAGGTGCTTGATGCCCACCGACGACGTCTGCTCGGCGCGCAACTGCGACGGGTCGAACGACGAGAAGACGACGACCTGCCGCCGGGCGCGGGTCACCGCGACGTTGAGCCGCCGCTCGCCGCCGACCCGGTTCAGCGGCCCGAAGTTCAGCGGCAGGACGCCCTTGTCGTTGACGCTGAAGCCGGTCGAGAAGAGGACGACGTCGCGCTCGTCGCCCTGCACGTTCTCCAGGTTCTTGACGAACATCCCCTCGCCGTCGGTGCGGTCCAGCGCCTCGACCAGCCGGTCGTCGCCGGCGTCGCGCAGCAGGCCCTCGATGTAGGCCCGCTGCTGGGCGTTGAACGTGATCACGCCGATCGAGGGCAGGACGTCCGGGGAGGCGTCGAACCGGCGACGGATCTCCGCCACCACGGCCTTGGCCTCCATCGGGTTGGTGCGCAGCAGCCGGCCCGCGCCCGAGCGGTGGAAGGTGCCGTTGACCCGCACCAGCGCGATGCCGCGACCGTCGACGTCCGCCGAGGGCCGGCCGTGGGTCGGCGCCGGGAAGGAGGAGAGCCGGTTCTCGTAGTAGTTGGCGTTGCTGAACGCGATCAGCGACTCGTCCTGGCTGCGGTAGTGCCACGACAGCCATTGCCGCGGCACGCGCGCCTGCACGCACTCGGAGAGGATCGACTCCTCGTCCTCCACCGCGGTGCCGAGCAGCTCGATCGCGTCGTCCTCGGCCGACCCGGACGACGGCTCGGCGAAGGACGTCGGCGGCATCTGCCGGCTGTCGCCCACGACCACGGCCGCCTTCGCCCGGCCCAGCGCGCCGACCGCGTCGGCCACCCGGATCTGCGAGGCCTCGTCGAAGACGACCAGGTCGAACAGGCCCGCCTCGGCCGGGAAGAACCGCGCCACCGAGTCGGGGCTGACCAGCACGCAGGGCATGACGGCGGTGATCAGCTCGCCGTACTGGGCCAGCAGCCCGCGCACGCCCAGGCCGCGGCGGGACTTCGCCAGCTCCCGCTGCAGCGCGCCCACCTGACCGTCGCCGCCGGCCGCGTCGAACGGCCGGGCCGACAGCACCGAGCCGGGCAGCGCCGTCCGCAGGTGCTCGCGCACCGCGCGGGAGGCCCCGGTGAACCGGCCGATGGCCTTCTGGTGCGCCTCGGCGTCGAAGCCGTCCAGCCCGGAGGCGCCGCGGCGCTCGCCCACCGAGGTCAGCGCGAGGCCGTGCTCGAACGCGCGGACGGCGTCCTCGGCGGGCAGGTCGCCGCTGACCAGCAGCGCCCGCGCCTCGTGCAGTCCGGCGGCGCGCAGCGGCTCCAGGGTGTCGATGAAGTCGGCCCATCGGCGCAGCGACATCAGCCCGGTGTGCTCCACCCCGCGCTCGGGGCGGGTCATCTGCCAGCGCAGCACCAGGCCGTCGTCCCCGGCCCACTCGGCCAGCCGGGCCGCGTCGCTGCTGCACACGCGCAGCAGGGCGGTCACCGTGTCGCGCAGCCGGGCGACGGCCACGCCGGCCGCGGCGTCGGGGCCCGGGCCCTGGACGACGAAGCGCCGCAGCGCGACGGCGAAGTCGCTGGCGCTGTCGACGGCGGCGCCGGCCCGGCGCAGCCAGGCCACCTGCCCGTCGAGCAGGGTCGGCTCGACCAGCGGGTTCCAGGTGCGCGGCACGTCCAGGCCGGGGATGACCGAGGCGCGCCCCACGAGGGTGCCGGCCGCGGACTGCACGCGCCACAGCTGCGCGGTGAGCTCGGCGACGTCCCGGAGCTTGACCTTGACCCCCGGCCGCAGCACCGGCCGGAGCTGGTCGCGGACGGCGCGCAGCCCGCTGCGCCGGGCGAACCAGCGGGCGGCCTGGGCGGTCTGGGCGGCGACGTAGAGGTCGGCCAGCGGCAGCTCCAGCGCGGCGGGGGTGGCCAGCTCCAGGCCGGGGTGGACGGCGGCGGCGAACGCGGCCACCTCGCCGAGCACGGTCGTCGTCGCGTAGGTCCAGCGCTCGGTCGGCACCTCGTCGAGGACGTCGAGCGACGCCGCCGGGCCCGACAGCAGGTGGGCGAGGGAGTCGAGATCCCCGGGCGTGCGCACCTCGCGCAGCGCCCGGGCCAGGTGCGGCTCGGGCGGCAGCGCCCGGATCGCCTCGTCCACCGCGGCCGCGGTCTGCTGCGCGGCGAGCAGGTCGACCCGCGCGGTGTCGACGAAGGCCCACGCGTGCTGCCGCGAGGGCCGGACCAGGTCGGCGAGGTCGGGCAGCAGCGCCACCGCCCGGCGCACCGCGGTCATCGTCTCCTCGGAGGCGGCGGCCACGAACGCCGCGGGCAGCGGCAGCGAGGGGACGCCGTCGCGCACCGCCAGCACCGCCGTCCGGGCCGAGTAGAACGACAGCCCGGCGGCGTTCTGCGCGTGCAGCCGGTCGGCGTAGCGGGCCAGGGTGCGGCGCGCCGCGCGGAGGTCCGCGCTGTCGGCGGCCAGGCCCTGCTCGTCGACGGCGACCGCGTGCTCCAGCGCGGACTTGATCTGGGCGCGCACGACCGCGGTCTTGCTGCCCTTGTCGTGCAGGTCGAGCGCGAACGGGCCCATGCCGACCGCGTCCAGCCGGCGCGCGACGACGTCCAGCGCGGCCCGCTTCTCGGCGACGAACAGGACCCGCTTGCCGTCGGCGACCGCGCGGGTGAGCAGGTTGGTGATGGTCTGCGACTTGCCGGTGCCGGGCGGGCCCTCGAGCACGAAGGTGCGCCCGGCGGCGGCCTCGGCCACCGCGCGCAGCTGCGAGGCGTCGGCCGGCACCGGGCACCGGGTGGCCAGCTCGTCGAGGTCGACCCGGCCGGCGGTGTCCGGCGTCGGGTCGGTGAACGGCGCGGTCGGCTCGTGCACGAGGTGGTGCACCAGCGGGTTGGCCGCGAAGTCGACCCAGTGCTCGTCGAGGTCCTTCCAGAGCCGGTACTTGGCGAACTGGAGGACGGCGAGGTCGGCGGTCGGCTCGACGCGGTGGGGGAGGTCGGCGTCGGCGAGCGCCTGGCGCATGGCCTGCAGGGCGCGGTCGAGGTCGATGCCGGCGCCGTCCTCGGCCGGCTCGGTGAGCCCCGGGACGGACAGGCCGTGCACCTGCCGCAGCTTCTCCAGCAGGCAGTAGTTCGGCGTGCTGGCGCCGGTGTCGTCGAGCGTCAGCCGGTAGACGCCGTTGCGGCTGGTCGGGGTGAGCGCGACCGGGACCAGCACGAGCGGGGAGCGCAGCGGCCGGCCGTCGAGCTCCCACACCAGGCTGCCCAGCGCCAGGTAGAGGTTGTTGGCGCCGGTCTCCTCGCGGACCGTCTTGGCCTTGTAGGCGAGGTTGCGCAGCCGCGGGAGGTAGCCGCCCTCGGTGACGTCGGCGTGCACCGACCGGCGCTCCAGCAGCACCTCGGCGAGCTGCTCGGCGGGCAGCTCGGCGGCGGAGCGCAGCCCGCGCTCGCGGTGGACGGCGGCGATCCGGTCGCTGGGCAGCAGCGAGATCGCCGTCCCGCCGTGCAGCAGGTTCTCCAGCGTCGCTAGCTGCGCGGCCGGGACGGTGAGCGGCAGACCGCCGCGCTCGGTGTAGTTGATCAGCCGGTTGCGGAGGCTCAGGTCGAGCAGGCTGTTCTTCCACTGCTGGACGCGGGGCGGGATGTCGGTGCGGCCCGGGACCGGCGGCGCGGGCACCCGCTCGACCGGCCGGGCGGCGACGCTGTGCACCGCGGGGTGGTACTCGAACAGCTGCACCGCGCCGTCCAGGCCGCGGGTGCGGGCCGGCAGCGGGATGATCCCGTCCCGCCGGGCGCGGTGGACGTCGGTGACGCCGAGGACGCGGTCGAGGTCGCCGGTGAGCCACGGGCTGTAGGCGGCCCGGTGCAGATCGGCCTCGCCGGCGCGTGCGCGGCTGGTGAGCAGCGTCGTCTCGACCAGCCGGATGAGCCCCAGGTCGACGAGGTTGACCAGCGGCGCGACGTCGGTCGTGGCGGCGCTCTCCGCGCCGCGCTCCTCGCGCCAGTAGCCGAGGAAGGCGTGGCCCTCGGCCAGCCACAGCAGCGGCCGGATGCCGGCCTGCTCGAGCGCCGCGGCGAGGACGACGACGGTGTCCAGGCAGGTGCCGACCCGCCCGTCGAGGACGTCGCCGGGGGTGCGCACCTTCTGGCCGACGTCGGCCCAGCTGGCCGGGGGCTCGCTGTAGCGGATGGCGCGGCGCTGCATCGCCTCGGTGAGCGCGGCGACGATCTCATCGACCCGCTCGGGCCCGGACTGGTAGCCCTGCACCGACGCGCTGCCGGTGCGCTCCTCCAGCAGCCGGCTGGCCTCGCCGATCAGCGCGGTGACCGCCGGGTGGTTGGGCATGACGTGCGCGGCGAGCATCTCCATCGCCAGCGGGACCGGTGCGGCCAGCCACTGGTTGGCGGCCAGCACCTGGACCGGGACGGCGGTGCCGCCGACGTCCTCGCCGTCCACCAGCAGGTCGATCTCGATGGACCCGGGCCGCTGCTCCTCGATCTGCAGCATCGCGGCGGGGTCCATCACCAGGTCGACGTCGTTGAGCACCGTCGTCTGGCCGGCGTCGAGGTCCACGAGCAGTTCGACCGGGCTGCCGATCGGGCCCTCCGCGTCCTGGACGCCGAGCCGCACCGTCGCCCCGCGGACGGCGCCGCCGTGGTTGGTGAACGCCAGCCGGCTGACCACCGGGACCCGGTTGTGCGCCAGTGCGTAGCTGAGGACGGGGGTCGAGGTCGCCTGGATCGCCACGGCCGGCCGGGTGCTGGTGTCGGTGGCCCGGAGGTCCGTGGTGCTCATGGCGTCCTGTCTACCGGTCCGGACGGACCGGTCCGGTCAGGCGGACGAAGCGTCTGGGGCGGGTGTGACAGGAGCGGCCGGTCTGACCACGGATCACATCCGCGCCACTTCCGGACGGTCACGACGGGCATCGCCCGTGCCGATGAGGCGACAGCGATACGGGCCGGTTCCGTCCGTGTCGTCCGGTCGGCGCCGCGCCCTCCGTCCCCGTTCGTCCTCGGAGGTCCCCGTGTCCCAGCCCCCCACCTGGCAGCAGCCGACGGCGCCCCTGCCGTCGGCGCCCCAGCCGAAGCCGTTCCTCAAGCGTCCGTGGGTGTGGGGTGTGGCCGCCGCGCTCGTCGTGGGCATCGGGATCGGCAACGCCGGCGCCGGAGCCGGGGAGGCGGAGCCGGCCGAGGCCGCGGCCGCCACGTCGTCGTCGAGCACCGCAGCCGAGTCGACGTCCGCCGCGCCCGCGCCGACCACCACCGTCCCGCCGGCGGCCGTGGTGCCGCCGACGACGCCGCCGCCCGCTCCGACGACCCCGGCCGAGGTGGTCGTGGACTTCGCGATGCCGGACCTGGTCGGCGTCGACCTGCAGACCGCGCAGAACACCGTCCAGACCAACGGGGTCTTCCTCAGCCGCTCGCACGACCTGCTCGGCTCGCGCAACCAGGTGCTCGACTCGAACTGGGTCGTCTGCACGCAGAACATCGCGCCGGGTCAGCGGGTCACCGGTGAGGCCGAGGGGCTGATCGACTTCGGCGTCGTGAAGCGCGAGGAGACCTGCCCCTGACCTCGGCGCCCCGGGGTCAGAGCGTCTTCGGGTAGTACTCGCCCTCGCCGAGGGCGGAGACGTCGGACCCGAAGTCGGAGTCGAACGGCCAGGAGTCCTCCTCGCCCTCCGCCGGACCCTGGGCGAAGCGGCCGAACTCGCCGCCGACCCGCTCGTTGCCCACCAGGGACCACGCCTGCCGCTTGTAGGTCCAGTTGTCCGGCTGGAGGCGGTGGCACTCGCGGAAGTGGGCGACGGCGAGGTCGCGGCGTCCGTCCCGCCACAGGTGGTTCGCCAGCTCGAAGTGGGCGGCGGCCTCCGACGCCGTGGTGGGCCGCGGCTGCGAGCGGGCGACGACCTCCGCCGGGCTCAGCGCGTACTCGCTGGCGGCTCCCTTGGCGACCCAGTCGCGGACGGCGTCCGCGTAGGTGTGCCGGTCCTGCCCGCTGGTCAGCGCCCGTTGCTGGCCGACGGCGCCCTCCGGCCGCGGCGGCGCGGTCCGCGCCCGGGTGGTGCCGGCGAGCGACTGGAGGACGCCGGCCGGGGTGTCGCGGTCTCCCGTCGGCCAGCCGGGCTCGGGCGGGCGCACGATGACGCCGTCCTCGTCGATCCAGACGACGTTGGGAATGTTGACGACGCCGAACAGTGCGTCCATCCGGTGCGTGGGGTCGAGCAGCGACGGGTGCTCCGGCCGCGCCGCCTCGACGTAGGGCCGGGACACCTCCGGGCCGGACAGCTCGAGCGACACGGTCACGACCTCGAGGCCGCGTGGGTGCAGCTCCGCCCGCAGTGCCTGCCACCCGGGCAGGTCGAAGGCGCAGCCCTAGTAGGGCGCCCAGGCGACGAGCAGCACCTTCGACCCGCGCAGCGACGACAGCCGGAACGGCCTGCCGTCGAGGTCGTCGAGCTCCAGCTCCGGTGCCTCGGCGGTGATCAGGGCCCGGTCGCCGAGCGTCTCCGGCCCCAGGGCCCAGAGGCCGGCCGCCTCGTCGCGGACCAGCGCCATCCGCAGCCGCTCGGCCGTGGCGACGAGGTCGAAGCCGGCGGGCCGCCCCAGCGGCACGCAGACCTCGCCCTTGCAGGCGCCCTCCGGCTTGATCTGCCACCCCGTGCCGGCGGTGAACTGCTCCGCGGTGATGTCGAGCGAGTCGAGGATCACGTGCGCACCGTAGGCCGCTCCGGGCGGGTGTGCGTCGTGCGCTGACGCCGGGATCCACCAGCCCGGAACCCGGCGTCAGCGCACTCCCTGCGGCCCCGTGAGAGGTTGCTGCGCATGAGTGGTGCGCAGCGGCGGGACTCGGGACTGGTCGTCGAGGACCGCGGGCACGTCCGCGTGCTCACCCTCGACCGGCCCGAGCGGCGCAACGCCCTGTCGAGCGCGATCCAGGCCGACCTGGTCGAGGAGCTGCTGCGCTGCGCCGAGAGCGGGGACGTCCGCGCGATCGTGCTCACCGGCAACGGCCCCGCGTTCTGCGCCGGGTTCGACCTCAAGGAGATCCGTGAGGGCGACCGCCGAGGCGAGCACTTCCGCCCGCCGATGAACCGGCCCACCCGGTCGCTGTTCGAGGTCGTGACCGAGACGCCGGTCCCGATCGTCGCGGCCATCAACGGCGCCGCGGTCGCCGGCGGGTTCGAGCTCGCGCTCGCCTGCGACCTGCGCGTCGCGGCCCCCGGGGTCCCGATGGGGCTGCCCGAGGCGAAGATCGGCATGGGCGCCAACTTCGGCTCCGTCGTCCTCCCCAAGCGCATCCCCATGGGCATCGCGCTCGAGCTGCTCTACACCGGCGAGTACGTGACCAGCGAGGTCGCCGAGCGGTGGGGCCTGGTCAACCACCTCGTCCCGGCGGACGAGGTGCTGCCGACGGCGCTGGAGTTGGCGGAGCGGATCGCCGCGAACGCCCCCATCTCGGTCCGCCGGATGAAGGAGACCGCGGTGAAGGCGCTCGAGCTGCCGCTGTGGCAGGCGCTGCGACTCGACGTCGGCCCCAACCCCTACCTCAGCGAGGACCGCAAGGAGGGCATCGCCGCCCGGCTCGAGAAGCGCCCACCGCGGTGGACCGGGCGCTAGGTTCGCGACGACGCCGCATCCACCGCCGAGGACGAGGAGGACGCGCCGTGTCCGATCCGCAGCGGAAGCAGCCGCCCCCACCGCCACCGGGCTACGCGCCGCGCTACGACCCCGGCCAGCAGCCCGGGTACGCCCCGCCGCCTCCGGGCTACGGGCAGCCGCCGTACGCACCCGACGCGATCGGCCAGGCCTCGTACGGCGCTGCCCCGACCGGGTACCAGCCGATG
Organism: Geodermatophilus sp. CPCC 205761; assembly: GCF_051383655.1. Classification (NCBI taxonomy): domain Bacteria; kingdom Bacillati; phylum Actinomycetota; class Actinomycetes; order Geodermatophilales; family Geodermatophilaceae; genus Geodermatophilus; species Geodermatophilus sp. CPCC 205761. The sequence goes on along the minus strand of NZ_JALPKQ010000010.1, from coordinate 28,631 downwards.
CCGAGCTCTCCGGCCGGCTACGCGAGCCCGGCCGGGCCGACCGGCCGGATGCGCCCGACCGGCATGACGATCCTGCTGTTCTTCGTCACCTTCGGGATCTGGGGTCTCATCTACTACTTCCAGGTGCAGGAGGAGATGCGGCGGCACAGCGGGCAGGGCCTCGGCGGCGTGCTCGCGCTCGTCATCGCGATCGTCTTCGGGATCGTCTCGCCGTTCCTGCTCAGCCACGAGGTCGGGCAGCTGTCGGAGCGGCGCGGGCAGCGGCCGCCGGTCACCGCGCTGACCGCGCTGTGGTTCTTCCCGGGGATCTTCATCCTCGTCGGGCCGTTCATCTGGTTCATCCGGACCAACAACGCCCTCAACGAGTACTGGCGCAGCCTCGGCGTGCGGGAGACCACGCTGGTGTGAGCCCGGCGGTCGCGCGATCCGGCCCGGCCACCACGTATCTCCGCGGACGCTCGTGCTCTGCCCACAGGAGTGGGCAGAGCACGAGCTGCCGCAGGGACATCCGGTCCCGGGGGCTCCGGTGGAGCGACACCGGCGGGGGTGGTGGGGCGAGAGGAGTGGCCGGGACCCGCGAGGCGGTTCGTCGCCGCATCGATGCGGTCCGGTCGCGCGTCCAGCCCGAACGCGAGACGGGACGTCGGTGAGGCTCCGCGGGCCAGGCCCTCCGACGACTCCACGGGAGCGACCATGACTCACCCCGGCCCGGGAACCGACCCCGCCGCCCCGCAGCCCGGCTCCGCTCCGTGGGGCCCGCCGCCCGCAGCCCAGCCGCAGCCGGGTGCCTGGAACCCGCCCCAGCAGGGCGGCTGGAACCCGCCGCAGCCCGGCGCGCCGGCCCCCGCGACCTCGAAGGCCAAGAAGTGGCTGCGGGTGGGCGTGCCGGTGGCCGTCGCCGGCGTCCTCGGCTTGGGCGGCCTCGGCAGCGTCCTCGGCCTCGGTGACCCCGAGGTGGGCGACTGCGTGCAGATGCAGGGGGACACCAGCTTCGACGTCGTCGACTGCGCGGCCGCCGAGGCCGAGTACCGCATCGTCGGCATCGAGGCCGAGGAGCAGGACTACGCCACCTTCATGGCCGACCCCGACACCTGCGCCGACTTCCTCTCCACCGAGGTCGCCCTGTGGATCGGCGGCCTGGAGACCGAGCCGGGCACGATCTACTGCGCCGAGCCCCGCTGAGCCGACCCGGCCGGTAGCGAGCGGTCCCTCCCCGGCACCGGGGACGGACCGCTCCGGGGTCAGCCCGAGAAGCGCTGCTCCAGCTCCTGCACCTCGGGCAGGCCGATGAGGTCGGTGAACGCGCCGAACGACGGCAGCCCGTCCAGCGAGGGGACGCCGTCGGCCTTGAGCGAGGCCAGCAGTGAGCGGATCCCCGCGGTCGCGGCCAGCAGCGTGCCGATCGGGTAGATCACCAGCGAGAACCCCAGCTCGGTCATCCGCTCCAGCGACAGCGGGGGAGTGCGCCCGCCCTCGGCCCAGTTGAACACCAGCGGGGCGACGCCGGCGAGCTCCGTCGCCACCCGCTCGATGTCGGCCTCCGACGTCGGCGCCTCGACGAAGAGCAGGTCGGCGCCGGCCTCGGCGTAGGCCCGCGCGCGGGACAGCGCCTCGTCCAGCCCGTGGGTCGCCACCGCGTCGGTGCGGGCGATGAGCACGAGGTCCGGGTCGCGCCGCGCGGCCGCGGCGGCCCGCACCTTGCCGACCATCTCCTCGGCCTCGATCAGCACCTTGCCGCTCATGTGCCCGCACTTCTTGGGCATCACCTGGTCCTCGAGTTGGATGCCCGCGATCCCGGCCTGCTCGTACAGCTGCACCGTGCGGACGACGTTGATGGCGTTGCCGTAGCCGGTGTCGGCGTCGGCGATCACCGGGACGTCGACCGCGGCGGCGATCCGGCGGGCGTTGTCCACCATCTCCGACCCGGTCAGCAGCCCGACGTCGGGCCGGCCGATCAGCGACGCCGTCGTCCCGAAGCCGGTCATGTAGACGACGTCGAAGCCGGCCTGCTCCACGAGCCGGGCCGAGAGCGCGTCGTACGCACCGGGGGCGATCAGCGGCTGGGGCGTCGCCAGCAGCTCGCGCAGCCGGGACCGCGGTGCCCGCCCGTTGCCCAACAGGTTCCCCACGCCGGCCTCCTCATGACGGAACGCGATCGGTTGTATGCAGTCGTCGTGATTTCCTGCCGAGCGTTGCCCCTGGCGACGCTCCACCCCTAGGTTTGCACACAATCTCTGGGGAGGTGTGACGGCTGACACGCTCGCTGACCTCCGCCGAACGGGCCCTCACCACCCTGCGCGACATGATCATGGGTGGCGAGCTGCGCCCCGGTGCCCGCCTGGGCGAGGTGGAGCTCGCCGACCGCCTCGGGGTCAGCCGGACGCCGGTGCGCGAGGCCTTGTCCCGGCTGGCCGCCGAGGGGCTGGTCGAGGTGGTGCCCAACCGCGGCGCCCGGGTCGCGCGGTGGACCGTCGCCGAGCTCGAGGGCGTCTTCGACCTGCGCTCCAGCCTCGAACCGCAGCTCACCGCATACGCCGTCCCGAACGCCGGCCCGGCCGACGTCGAGGAGCTGGACGCGCTGGCCACCCGCATGCACGAGGTGGGCAGCCCCGGTCCGCACCAGGACCTGCACGCGCTGGTCCCGCTCAACCGCGCGTTCCACGACCGGCTGGTCGCCCTCGCCGCGCACCCCACGCTGGCCACCGCGCTGGCCGCCGCCATCCACCCGCCGATCGTGCGGCGCAACTTCCTCACCTACGACGAGGCGTCGCTGCGCCGCAGCCTGGGCCACCACAGCGAGATCGTCGCCGCCGTCCGCGCGGGCGACCCCGAGTGGGCCCGCGCCGTCATGACCTCGCACATCGCCAACGCCCGGGCCGTCATGGTCCGGGCGGCACGACTGCAAGCGGCCGGAGAAGAGGAGACCCCATGAGTTACCGGCTCGGCGTCGACGTCGGGGGCACGTTCACCGACGTCCTCCTCGTCGACGAGGACAGCGGCGCCACCTGGCGGGCCAAGACCGCCTCGACCCCCGCCGACCAGGCCGTCGGCGTGCTCCACGGCATCGAACGGGTGTGCGCCGACGCCGGCATCGAGATGCGCGAGGTCGCGCAGGTGCTGCACGGCACCACGGTGGCGACCAACGCGATCCTCGAGGGCAAGGGCGCCACCGTCGGGTTGGTGACCACCCGGGGCTTCCGCCAGGTGCTGCAGATCGCCCGCAGCTTCGTCCCCGGCGGGCTGGCCGGCTGGATCATCTGGCCCAAGCCTGAGCCCCTGGCCGACCTGGAGAACACCGTCGAGGTCGACGAGCGGATCGCCAGCGACGGGTCGGTGGTCCGCCCGCTGGACGAGGACGACGTGCGCCGGCAGCTGGAGAAGCTGCGGGGGCAGAACATCCAGGCGCTGGCGGTCAGCCTGATCAACTCCTTCGCCGACCCCGCGCACGAGAAGCGGATCGGCGAGCTCGCGGGCGAGGTGCTGCCCGGCGTCCCGGTGTCGCTGTCCAGCGACGTCCTGCCCGAGATGCGCGAGTACGAGCGGACGCTCACCACCGTCGCCAACGGCTACGTCCAGCCGCAGGTCGCGCGGTACGTCGAGCACCTGTCCGACGGGCTGGCCTCCGGCGGGGTGGCCGGGGAGCTGTCGATCCTGCGCAGCGACGGCGGCCTGCAGTCGGCGCGCGCCGCGGTCGACGCACCGGTGACGATGCTGCTGTCCGGGCCGGCCGGCGGCGTCACCGGCGCGGTGTGGGTGGCCGAGCAGTGCGGGCACCGCGACCTCATCACCTTCGACATGGGCGGCACCTCGACCGACGTCGCCCTCGTCCGCGACCTGACCCCGCGGATCGGCCGGGAGACCAAGGTCGGCGACCTGGCGGTGCGGGCCTCGAGCGTCGACGTCCGGACCGTGGGCGCCGGCGGCGGCTCGATCGCGCACGTCCCGCAGCTGACCCGCGCGCTGCGGGTCGGGCCGCAGTCGGCCGGCGCCGATCCCGGCCCGGCGGCCTACGGCAAGGGCGGCGTCGAGCCGACGGTCACCGACGCCAACGTCGTCCTCGGCTACCTGCCCTCGTCCCTGGCCGGCGGCGAGATCAGCCTGGACGCCGAGGCCTCCCGCGCCGCGGTGAGCAAGGTGGCCGAGGCCATCGGGCTGGAGTCCCCGGAGGTCGCGGCCGCCGGGATCGTCGACATCGTCAACGAGAACATGCTCGGCGGGCTGCGGCTGGTCTCGGTGCAGCAGGGCTTCGACCCGCGGGACTTCGCCCTCGTCGCCTTCGGAGGGGCCGGCCCGCTGCACGCCAACGCGCTCGGCCGGCTCACCGGCGCGTGGCCGGTGATCATCCCGCCCGGGCCGGGGCTGCTCTGCGCGCTGGGTGACGCCACCACCAGCCGGCGGGACGAGTCCGCCCGCACGGTGCTGCGCCGCTTCGGCCAGCTGACCGGTGCCGAGCTGGCGCAGATCCTGCGCGAGCTCGCCGACGAGGCCGGCGAGCGGCTGGCCGCCCAGGGCCTGGCCCGGGAGGACCAGACGGTCGGCTTCCAGGTCGACGTCCGCTACCACGGGCAGGGCTTCGAGATCCCGGTCGAGGTGGACCCCGCCTGGCTGGACGACGGCGGGGCGGGGAGGGGCGGCGCGGGCGCGCTGGCCGAGCTGGGGCGCGCCTTCGACGCCGAGCACGACCGGCTGTTCTCCTTCCTGCTCGACGTCGACCACGAGCTGGTCAACGCCCGCGCGACGGTGACCGGCCCGAAGCCCGACGTCGCCCCGGTGCACCTCGAGGCCGGCGACGGCGACCCGGCCGGCGCGCTGGTGACCGAGCACCCGGTCCACGTCGGCGGTGAGCGGGTGACCGCCGGCGTCTACGACCGCGGCCGGCTGCGCGCCGGGGACGTCGTCCCCGGGCCGGCGATCGTCACCGAGATGGACTCCACGACCCTCGTCCTGCCCGGGCACCGCGCGACCGTGCACCCGTCGGGCAGCCTGCTGATCACCCCCTCGGAGGGCTGAGCGACATGGCCACCATCGTCGAGACCGCGACCGGCACGGTCGAGAAGACCGGCGTCGACCCGGTGACCCTCGACCTCATCGAGAACGGGCTGCGCAACGCCCGCTACGAGATGGACGAGGTGCTCTTCCGCACCGCGCTGTCCCCGGGCATCCGCGAGCAGCACGACGAGTTCCCGCTGATCGGCGACCCCGAGGGGAAGATGGTCGTCGGCCAGTTCGGCCTGTCCATCCCCGACTTCCTCGAGGGCTTCGCCGGCACCATCGAGGAGGGCGACGTCCTGCTGACGTCGGACCCGTACGCCTGCGGGGCCGCGATCAGCCACGCCAACGACTGGCTGCTGGTCATGCCGATCTTCCACGAGGGCCGGGTCGTGGGCTGGGCGTCGATGTTCGGGCACATGTCCGACGTCGGCGGGAAGACGCCGTCGTCCATGCCCACCGACGCGCGCACCATCTACGAGGAGGGCGTGGTCATCCCGCCCTTCAAGCTCTACCGCGCGGGGCAGCTCAACGACGACGCGCTGCGGATCATCCTCAACCAGGTCCGCATGCCCGACTGGAACCGCGCCGACCTCAACGGCCTGGTCGCGGCCTGCCGCACCGCCTCGCGCCGGGTGGTCGAGATGTGCCAGCGGTTCGGGACGGCGACCTACCTCTCGGCTCTCGACGCGCTGCTGAAGCGCAACTACGACGCCATGAAGGTGCTGCTGCAGATGGTGTTCGAGGAGGGCCGCACCCTCTCCTTCACCGACTACATCTGCGACGACGGCGTGGGCAACGGCCCGTACGAGCTGAAGCTGTCGCTGACCCGCACCGGGGAGAAGGTGCACCTGGACTTCACCGGCTCCTCGCCGCAGGCGACCGGGCCGATCAACTACTACATCAACGAGAACCTGACCCGGATGTTCTTCGGGATCTACATGATCACCGTCGCCGACCCGCAGATCCTGTGGAACGACGGCTTCTACCCGCTGGTCGACGTCACGATCCCGGACGGCTCGTACTGGAAGCCGAAGCACCCGGCCGCGCTCAACGGCCGCAACCACGGCATCGGGCGGGTGTTCGACCTGTTCGGCGGGCTGCTCGGGCAGACCAACCCGGCGCTGCTCAACGCCGCCGGGTTCTCCTCCTCGCCGCACTTCATGTACTCCGGGCACTACTCCGGCGGCGAGCGGAAGGGCGAGTGGTTCCAGCTCTACTCGATCGGCTTCGGCGGCATCCCCGGTCGCCCGCTCGGCGACGGGCCCGACGGCCACTCGCTGTGGCCGTCGTTCGTCAACATCCCCTGCGAGTTCCTCGAGTCGTACTACCCGCTGCGGATCGAGACGTGGGAGACCGTGGCCGACACCGGGGGCGCCGGTCTGCACCGCGGCGGCAACGGGGTCGACGTCGCCTACGTCTTCGAGGAGCCGGGCGAGATCGCGATCCACGACGACCGCTGGCTCACCTATCCGTGGGGGGTCAACGGCGGGCGGCCCGGCGCCCGCGGCCGCAAGTGGATCGACCGGGCCGGCGGCACCCGCGAGATGTTGCCGTCCAAGTGTCACGGGGTGCCGGTGGCACCGGGCGACGTCCTGCACTTCGTGACGTGGGGCGGTGGCGGCTGGGGCGACCCGCTCGAGCGCGACGCCGAGCTGGTGGCGACCGAGGTGCGCCGCGGCCTGGTCACCCAGGAGGGCGCCCGCGGCTACGGCGTCGTCGTGTGCGACGGCGGAGAGGTGGACGCCGAGGCGACGGAGACACTGCGCGACCAGCTGCGCGCCGACCGGCCGGCCGAGCTGCCGGTGTTCGACATGGGCCCGCCGATCGACGAGCTGCTCGCGCGGTGCGAGGAGGAGACCGGGCTGCCCGCACCCAAGCGCCCCGTCTGGGCGGCCGGGTGAGCGAGCCCGAACCGGCGCCCGGCCCGCACGGGTCGGCGTTCTCCGGCCGGGTCGGCTGGGGACGCCGCCCGGCGGTGCTGGTCATCGACCTGTGCCGGGCCTACACCGAGCCCGGCGGGCCGTTCGCCCTGCCCGATCCCGCGCCGGCCGTCGAGGCGGCGTCCGCCCTGGTGACGGCGGCCCGGGCCGGTGGCCACCCGGTGCTGTGGACGGCGGTCCGCTACGCCCGCGGGCTGGCCGACGGCGGGTTGTTCGTGCGCAAGGTGCCGGCGCTGGCCGCGTTCGCCGAGGACGCGCCGGGGGAGTGGGGCCGGCTCACGCTGGAGCCGGCGGCGGGCGAGCCGGTGGTGGTCAAGCAGTACGCGTCGGCCTTCTTCGGCACCGCGCTCGCCCCCACGCTGATCGGGCTGGGCGTCGACACGCTGGTGGTCGCCGGGGTGTCGACGTCGGGCTGCGTGCGGGCCACCGCGATGGACGCGCTCAACAGCGGCTTCCGCCCGCAGGTGGTCCGCCAGGCGTGCGCCGACCGGACGCCGGCGCTGCACGACAGCAACCTCGCCGACCTCGACGCGAAGTACGCCGACGTCGTCGACCTCACCCAGGCCCTGGCCCACCTGCGGTCGAGCGCGTAGTCCGCGGGGCCGCGCCGTCGCCGTCTCCCGGGGCGGGGCGCTGTCCCTGGTTCTCTGACTGCCCTGATGGGCCACCGGACGGGCGACTGCCAGGGGCCGGTGCCGCCGCGCGGCGCTCCGGATCCCGGGAGTGGGCGGCCAGGTGACCGGTGATGCTGTCGGCGTCCAGTGACTCCCGCATGAGCCGCAGCGCGTCCTTCCACTCCGCCCGGTCCATGCCGACGTGGATGCCGGTGTCGGCGATCGCCTGCAGGACCGCGCGGGCGTCGGCACCGCGCGACCCGCCCGCGGCCTGCGCCTCGCCCTCCCGGCGCGCTTCCACCCGGAGCGCGTGCAACCAGCGGTCGACCGACTCGACCTCCTCGGGGTGGGCTCGGCAGGTCACCCGGAGCGTGAGCATCAGGTCGGCGTCGGCCACCAGCGAGGGCCCGTCGTCGTCACGTGCACCCGTGAGGGCGTCCCAGAGCGGGTAGGTGCGGTAGAGCAGCGTCAGGAGGGGGAGCGGGTACCCGAAGAAGGTCCGGGGCCGCTCGGTGGCGAGCAGCGAGACGAGCGCCCAGCGTTCGATGCGCGTCCGGAGCCCGCTCCTGCGCTCCTCGGACACCCCGGTCCCCGGGAACGCCCGGATGGCGTCCACCTGCTCGGCGAACCTCCTGGCGAGGCCGCGGTCGCACGCTCGCCAGTCCGCGTGGTGCTGCTCCCACGTCGACACCGTCGGCCGCGGCCCGGCCAGACCCCGGGCACGAGCCACACTGCGGGACCTCTGCAGCGCCCGCTCGAGCGGCTCGGTGCGGCAGTCGGTGAGGTAGCGGCGCAGGGCCTCGTACCGGGTCCGGAAGTCCCCGGAGAGCTCGAGCCCACCGAGGGTGCGCAGCCGGTGCCACAGGAACAGGCCGGCCACCACGGCGACGCCCACACCGGCCCACACGAAGACCGTCGGCCCTGCGCCCTCCCACCTACCGGCGATCGCCCCCCACACCTCGACGAACACCGGGGCGACCGCGAGGCCGAGCGCCACGGCCAGCGCCCAGAGCGAGATGTTGTCCGTGACACGGACACGGCGTTCGTCGAAGGCCAGCGTGACGCTGTGCAGGATGCCCTCGTAGGCCTCTCGCGCCCGCTGCGCGCGGCCGCAGGTGTCGTCGACGACCCCCTTGGTCGTGGCGACGTACCCGCTCTGGGAGACCGAGCTGCGGAGGGGTTGCCGGTCCGGGACGGGAACCTCGGTGAACTCGCGGTCGAAGTCGTCGACGAGCGCGGCGACGGTGTCCTCGAACGTGGCGGTCAGGCGCGCGGCCTCGGTGCGCACCTCCTCGAGGTCGGCCACCCCCTGGAGGAGGACCTGGTGGATGAGGTCGACCTGCCGGTGGATCTTGGTCAGCTGGCTCCCGCGCGCGGTCGGGAACTCCATGGACAGCTGGTCCCACAGCCGGTTGCCGGTGTCGGCGACGTACTGGTACGAGTCCGCGAGCGCTCCCCAGGTGTTCGCGTCCGTGCTCACGTCGTAGAGGTCGGCGGCCGCGCGCCCCTCGATGTCACTCATGCCGTAGATGAACCGGCGGACGGCCTCCTCCTGCTCGGCACCTGCCTCGGGCCGCTGGGGGACGACGACGTAGCGCGGTACGCCGGGATCGGGGACGTACCGGCGCAGGACGTACAGCTGCGATCCGCTCGGCCACTGCTCGATGACGCCGGCCGCCGTCGTGCTGGCCGAGGGCGAGGCCTGCAGCAGCGCCCGGCTGGCGTTCTCCACCGCGCCCTGGTCCGCTCTCCGGCGCACACCCACCATGTCGTCGCCCCGCACGACCCAGAACCGCGGTGGCGGGTAGGGCAGGTTGCTCCCGGCGAAGACGCTCATCCGCAACGGGGTGAAGGCGTCCTGCAGTTGCTTCTCGAAGGTGTCCCGCGCCGCCCGCATGGCCTCGCGGACGTCGGACGTCGAGGTCCAGCGGGTGTCCGCCCTCTCCGCGGGGGCGTGCCGGAGGCTGGCGGGCGGTGCCGTCCAGAGGGACAGCGTGGCAACGAGCCAGAACCGGCGCAGCCGGCTCCGGAACCGCAGGTCCAGGCACGCGTGCGGCAGGAGGTCGCGATCTGCGCCGGTCAGCCGCCGGACCTGCTCGCCGGAGACGTACAGGCGGCAGGCGTACAGGTTCAGCAGGGCGCCGAGCAGGGCCGCGTCCCCCTCGTCCGGGAGGTCGCACAACCGGCCGCAGGCCTGCAGTCCGCGGACCGCGCGGTCGAGTGCGAGCCCGCCGTCGGTGCCGGTGAGCCACGGGCCGCGGGTCGTCTCGTCGTCGTCGACCGGCTCGAGGTGGTCGGGGAAACGACGCCGGAAGTCGGCCACCTGCCGGTGCGCCTTCTCGGCGACCGGGCCGCGCGCGTCGGCGAGCTCCTTCTCGGCCTGCCGGAGTGCGGGCTGCGGGAGCAGCCAGCCGTCGAGGCTCGGTCCTCTGGCATCGTCGTCGGGCGGGGTCTCGTCCGGGCGCTCGGGTGCTCCGAGGAGGTGGCGCAGGAAGCGCTCGTGACGCTTCCAGGGCTGCTGGGCCTCCTGCTCGGTCACGAGCGGACCCCACAACACGGACATGACGTCGGCCAGCACGAGGAGCTCGGCCTCGGTGCCGGGCACCAGGCCGCGTGCGCCGTCCATGCCACTGGTGCTCATCGAAGTCACCTCCGCAGCTGCCGTGCCCGCCCACGGTCCTCGGCGCCGCGGGACACGTACACCCCCCGTCGAACGTCCGGTTCCGGAACTCCACCGGAGTCCGGAGCGTCGTGACCGCAGCCGCACCGTGACGGACTGTCCGCGTGGGCAGAGGATCAGGCGGTGGCGAAGACGAGTGCCGGAGTGCTGCTGCACCGGCGGGGCGCGGGCGGGGTCGAGGTGCTCATCGGGCACATGGGCGGCCCGTTCTGGGCGAAGAAGGACGACCGGGCCTGGTCGATCCCCAAGGGCGAGTACGGCGACGGCGAGGAGCCGCTCGCCGTCGCGCGGCGGGAGTTCGAGGAGGAGCTCGGGTCGCCCGTGCCGGCGGCGGAACTCGTGCCGCTGGGTGAGGTGCGCCAGTCGGGCGGCAAGCGGCTCACGGTGTGGGCCGCGGAGGGCGACCTGGACGCGGCCGCGTGCACGAGCAACACCGTCGAGCTGGAGTGGCCGCCGCGGTCGGGGCGGGTGCAGGTGTTCCCGGAGATCGACCGGGCCGCGTGGTTCGGCGTCGACGAGGCGCGGGCGAAGCTGGTGGCCGGCCAGGTGGCCTTCCTCGACCGGCTGCTCGAGCGACTGGGGCCCGGCTAGGTCGCGATCGGTGGCAGGTGCAGGTCGACGCCGAACAGCACGAGCGGCCACAGGACGACCGCCACGATGAGGGACAGCACCTCCGAGACGCCGGCGACGCTGTTGTAGCCGTTGGTCAGCGCGACCACGACGCCGACCGCGAGGTAGATGAGGCCCAGCAGGGAGATGCGCACGTCGTCGGCCCTTCTCTCGGGGAGAGCGAGTGTGCGCCCCGCGGCTGGACGGTGGCTGCTCGCCGGCTGGCAGTTCGGCCACATAACGGTCCGTTGACGTGTCGTCACACCCACCCCGCGGAGGGCCGGGCGGGGCGTTCCTCCTGGCAGGGTCCACCTCCGGCGAAGTCGCACGGACTTCCGACGAACGAGGAGGCACCCCATGACGTGCACGCACTGCGGGGCGGCCGAGCAGCGCGGCCGGTTCTGTGTCGGCTGCGGCACGGCCGTCCCGCCGTCCACGCGGCCCACGCCCCGCCGGCGCTACGCGCTGAACGACGAGCTGACCCAGCCGGTGCTCCGGCTCGAGCGCCCGTCGAAGCCCGCCGTCCCCACCCGCTGACCGCGGCGCCGCCGGGCCCCCAGCGCCGCGGGCCCGGTGGCGACGTGACGCGTCTCACTGCTAGCAAACCGCTTGCTCTAGTTAGCGGACGGTTGGAGCGGGCACAGTGCAGTCATGACCGAAACGCTTCTCAAGGCAGACACCGCCAAGATCGTCAACCAGCTCCGCGCCCTCGTCCTCCTCAGCCAGACCGAGGAGCAGGTGGCCCGGACCCGGGTCGGGCAGGCCCGCACCGACGCCGTCCGCCGCGAGCTCAGCGAGAACGCCGACAACGCCGCTGCGCGCACCAAGGCCATCACCGAGCAGCTGCGCGACCTCGGCGGCGTCCCGGACGTCGTCACGCCCGCCCTCGGTCGGCTGGCCGCCGTCCTGAAGGCCGCCTTCGAGCAGGGCGCGCCGCTCGAGGAGGCCCTGCTGCAGGACCTGTCCCTCGAGCACCAGCTGCTCGACCGCGCCACCCACGTCAAGGTGCTCGCCGAGAAGGCCGAGCTGCCGCGGGTCAAGGCGCTGGCCGAGCGGCTGATCACGGCGCACTCGGCCACCGTCGAGTGGCTGACCGTCGTCCTCGCCGAGGAGGCCCTCGGTGGCCCCACCGCCCTGGTGCCCACGCCGTTCCAGCGGGTCGCCGGCGGTGCCGTCCGCGTGGCCAACGCCCCGGTCCGCTTCGCCGCCAACGCCGTCAACGAGGTGCTCGACACCGCGCAGCAGCGTCGCGAGGAGGCCGGCCAGAAGCTCGGCGAGGTCGCCGGCAAGGCCAGCTCCCTCACCGACGCCGTCCGCGAGACCCTCACCGCCGGCCGGGGTGCGGCCCTGCGCCGGGCCGAGCGCATCGCCCGCCGCGAGGGGAACACCGACGCCGCGGACGCCGCCAAGGCCACCCGCGAGGAGCTCGGTGACATCGCGGCCGACGAGCTGCCGATCAAGAACTTCGACCAGCTCACCACGCAGGACGCGATCAAGGCCGTCAAGCGGCTGACCTCGGCGCACGACGTCAACGTCATGATCCGCTACGAGGAGACCCACAAGAACCGGTCCAACGTCGTGAGCGCGACCCAGACCCGGCTGGCCGAGCTGGCCAAGGAGGCCGTGGGCGTCGACAGCTGACCCCGCGCCGCCGACGGCCCGCACCCCAGCCGGGGTGCGGGCCGTCGGCGTCTCCTCAGCGCCGCACGCGGTGCCGCAGCCACACCAGGTCGCCGTCGAGCTGCCGGCACTCCTCCAGGGTCAGGCTCTCCGCCGGCGGCGGCCGGCCCCCGTACCAGCGCCGGGACCCTGCGGCGGGCCCCGCGAGCAGCGGGTGCACGAGCAGGCTGACCTCGTCGACAAGGCCGGCGGCCAGCAGCGCGCCGGTCAGCGCGCCGCCGCTGTCGACGCGGACGGTGGCCAGTCCCCGTCCGCCGAGCTCGGCGAGCAGGGCGGTCAGGTCGACCGAGTCGCGGCCGACCCGGAGCTCGCGGACCGAGCGGTCGGCGCGCGGTGGGGTCCGGTCGCAGCCGACGGCCAGCACGTCGGACCAGTGCCCGGCGGCCCGCAGCGCCGCCCACCCGCGGACCCGGGCCCGGCCGTCCACCACGGCGAGCAGTGGCCCGCCGGGGGCCGGGCCGGGCTGCGGGGCCGACGCCAGCGCGGGTTCCTGGGCGAGGACGGTGTCCGCGCCGGTCAGCGTCCCGTCCTCGCGCCAGGTGCCGGCCAGGGCGTAGTAGGTCCCGACGTCCGGGGTGAACCCCGTCGTCGCCCCGTCGAGCGAGACGGCGACGTGGACCACGACGAGTGGGCGCACGGTCACCTCGGGGTGATGAGGGTCGCAGGGGGTTTGACCTGCGGACGCAGGCGGGGATGGGATGCACCATGAGCATCACACCCGCTGCCCTCGAGCAGGAGTTCTCCCTGACGACGGCCGTCACCCGCCTGGACTTCCTCAGCCGGCGCGACAGCGGGGCCACCACCCTCAACACCGTCGCCGAGCTCGACGTGGACGACTGGAGCTCCTTCAAGGACGCCGCCACGACCCTGGACGTCGCCGAGTCCCTCGAGCTCCTGGCGCTCGGCGAGGTGGTCGCCCGCAAGGCGCACGACAGCCAGCTGGTCGGGTTCCGCGCCGCGCTGCGCGGCGGCGCGACCTGGGCGCAGGTCGCCGCCGCCCTCGACACGACGCCCCCCGAGGCCTGGGCGGCCTTCCAGCGGCTCATCGAGCGGCAGGAGCGCGCCCGCCTGCTCGACCCGGAGGACGCCGTCGCCGCCCGGGAGCTGGCCGGCAACCAGCCGGCCTAGTCGACCGGCCGGCTCAGTCGACCGGCCGGCCTGGTCGACCGGCCGGCCTGGTCGACCGGCCGGCCTGGTCGACCGGCCGGCTCAGTCGACGGTGACGCCCCGCCAGAACGCGACGCGGCCGGTGATCTCCGCGGCGGCGTCCTTCGGCTCGGGGTAGTACCAGACCGCATCGCGGTTGGTCTGCCCGTCGACCTCGAGCGTGTAGTAGGACGCCGTCCCCTTCCACGGGCAGAAGGTGTGCGTGTCCGACGGGCGGAGGACCTCGTCGCGCACCGCCTCGCGGGGGAAGTAGGCGTTGCCCTCGACGGTGACGATGTCGTCGGACTCGGCGATGACGGTCCCGTTCCAGCTCGCGGTGGCCATGGAGCGGCGAACACCGGGTTCCGGAACGGCATTCCCCTTCGGCGGTGCGCGGCGCCCCCGGTCAGCCGCCCTGGATGTGCCGGACGACCGCCTCGAGTTCCTCGGACGGCGAGAAGTCGACGTACTCGACGTCGGTCAGCGCCTCGGGAGCGTGACCGGGGCCCCAGTAGAACGCCTGCCCCGCGTCGAAGGTCGTGTCACCGTCCTTGCCGTGCATCACCAGCCGGCCGCTGATGACGTACCCCCAGTGCGGGCAGGGGCAGAGGTCCCCCGGCAGGCCGACCACCGCGGGACGCAGGTCCGCCCCCGCAGGCAGCCGCATCCACCCGATGCTCATGTCCCCGACCCGCTGGGTCCGGAACTCGACGCCGTTCCCCTCGACCGCGACAGGGAGCGCGGTCCGATCGATGGCCTGCATGGCTGGTCCTCCCTCTCGTGTACCCCCGACCGCGGTCACGGCCGGATGTTCTGGTTCAGGCGGAAGAGGTTGCCGGGGTCGTAGCGACGCTTGACCTCGCGCAGCCGCTCGTAGTTGGCGCCGTAGTTCTCGGCCACCCGCGTCTGGTCGTCGGCCGAGGCGAAGTTGGTGTACCCGCCGGCCTCGGAGTGCGGGGCGAGGGCCGCGTAGTAGTCCTTCACCCAGCGGGTGTGCGCCTCGTTGTCGGCGGGGTCGGGCCACATGCCGGCGATCACGGCGGCGAAGGTGGCCTCGCGGTGGCCGAAGGCGGTGGCGTCGGGGGCGACGTCGTGCACCGCGCCGTTGATCGGGTAGAGGTGCATCGTCGAGTTGACCACCGGCACCCGGGAGCCGTGCTCGACGTGCGCGGCGATGGCGTCGTCGGTGAGCTCGGTGACGAACGCGGCCTTCCAGTAGTGCTGCAGCCCGGGCGGCACCAGCGGGTCGAAGGCGCTGTTGAGCGCCGGGTACGGCATGGCGCCGACGTGCTCGGCGACCGGCCGGGCGACCTGGCGGAACCGGTCGATGACGCGTTCGCCCTCCGCCTCCGACCCGGTCCAGCAGGAGACCACCGCGATGAAGGTGTCACCGACGCGGTCCTCCGGCACGAACGGCAGCGGCGGGGCGATCTGGAACGCCGGGAAGCCCCCGTACTCGCGCGGGGCGTCGCGGATGAACTCGCGGAAGAAGGCGAAGATCGCGGGGGCGTCGGCCAGCTCGAAGAACATCGGCCCGCCGTAGATGGTGTCCACCGGGTGCAGGCGGTAGGTCATGCGCGTGGCCACGCCGAAGTTGCCACCGCCGCCGCGCAGCGCCCAGAAGAGGTCCGAGTTCTGGTCGTCGTCGGCGGTCAGGACGGTCCCGTCCGCGGTGACCACCTCGGCCGACACGAGGTTGTCGCAGGACAGCCCGTAGCCCCGGCACAGGTAGCCGATGCCGCCGCCGAGGGTGAGGCCGCCGAGCCCGGTCGTGGAGATGATCCCGCCGGTGGTGGCCAGCCCGGAGGCCGCCGTCGCGTCGTTGAACCGGCCCCACGTCGTGCCGCCGCCGGCGGACGCGGTCCGTTGCTCCGGGTCGACGTCGACCGACTGCATCAGCGAGAGGTCGACGACGACCGCGCCGTCCGCGGTGCCGAACCCCGGCACGCTGTGCCCGCCGCCCCGTACCGCCACCGGCCGGCCGTTCTCCGCGGCGTACCGCACCGTCGCGGCGACGTCGTCGGTGCCGGTGCAGCGCACGACCAGCTCCGGGTGCGCGTCGATCATGGCGTTGTAGACGTGCCGCGCCTCCTCGTAGGCGTCGTCCCCGGGCCGGATGACCTGGCCCCGCACGCGGTCGGCGAGCGTCCCCGGCAGCTGTGTCGTCATGTCTCCTCCTCCGTCGGATGGGGGACGACGCTAGGAGCGGGCCGGGCCGGCGCACATGACCAGAACTGCGCGAATCCGGCGCAGCCGCCCATGGTCAGATCTACCCATCGACGCAGGCGGGGGCGAGGGCTAGCGTCCGGGGTCGTGTCCGGATGGACGCCGCCCGCACTGCCGGCGCGATGGTCGCCGGCCGCGCGCCCGCTGTTCGTCGGCCGCCGCGCCGAGCTGGACTGCCTCGAGTCCCTGTGGACCGACGTCACCGGCGGCGCCCGCCAGGTCGCCTTCCTCGGCGGCGAGCCGGGCGCGGGCAAGTCCCGGCTGCTGGCCGAGTTCTGCACGCTGCTGCACGGCCGCGGCGCGACCGTCCTGCTGGGCAGTTGTGTGGCCGAGCTCGGGCCGCCCTACCAGCCGTTCGTCGAGCCGGTCGAGGCGCTGCTGGCCGCCACGGGGGACGCCGACGGCCCGCTGTCCCGGCTGGTCGGGCGGGCGGGAGGGGACGACGTCGCCGGGAACGACACCCGCCGCGAGCTCTACGACGCGGCCGTCGACGCCGTCCGGGCGCTGGCCCGCGAGGCGCCGGTGGTGCTGGCGCTGGAGGACCTGCACTGGTCGGGCACCGCCGGCCTGCAGATGCTGGGGCACCTGGTCGAGCGGACGGCGGAGTGCCGGCTGCTCGTCCTCGCCACCCACCGGACGACGGCGCCGGAGCGCTCGGCGGCGCTGACCGGCACGATCGCGCAGCTCTACCGGCTCGACGGCGTCCGCCGGCTGGACCTCGCCGGGCTGGCCACCGAGGACATCGCCGAGTACCTCTGCGCCGAGGCGCGGCTGCCCACGCACCGGGCCCGGGTGGCGGCCACGCTGCTGCGCGACCGCACCGGCGGCAACCCGTTCCTGCTCCGGGAGGTGGTCCGCGAGGGCGCCGGTCGCGGCACGCTGCCCGACGCGACGGCGGCGGCCCCGGTGTCGGTGCGCGACATGGTGGCGGCCCGGCTCGACCGGCTCACCGAGCCCGAGCGGCAGACCCTGGAGCTGGCGGCGGTGGTGGGGGAGGAGACCGACCTCGGCACGGTGCTGGCGATCTCCGCATGGGGCGCCGACACGACCCTCGCCGCGCTGGACACCGCGGTCGCCTTCGGGCTGCTGGAGGCGTCCGGCCCGGCGTTCCGGTTCCCGCACAGCCTGGCCCGGCAGGCGGTGCTCGACCTCATGCCGGCCACCCGGCGGGCCCGTGACCACCTGCGGGTCGCCGGCGTCCTGGAGTCCTCCGGGGCGGCGTCGGAGCGGCGCACCCAGCGGCTGGCGCACCACTACGCGCAGGGGGCGGTGCTCGGCTCCGCCGACCAGGCGGTGCGGTACCTCGCCGAGGCGGCCGAGGCGGCGTCGCGCAGCCTGGCCCACGAGGACGCCGCCCGCTGGTTCGAGCAGGCCGCCGGGCTCACCGAGGACCCCGAACGGCGGCACCGCGTGCTGCTGTCCGCCGCCGGGGCCCACCTGCTCGGCGGCGACTTCGCCCGGGCGCGGACGCTGTTCGAGGAGGTGGCCACCACCGCCGGGCCGCGCGACCGGCTGGAGGCGGCGATCGGGTACGAGGCGGCGTCCTGGCGGCCCGGGCTGCCCGGTCACGGCGCCGTCCAGATGCTGACCGAGGCGCTGCGCGGGGTCCCGCACGACCCGGCCGACCCGCTCTACGTCCGGGCGCTGGCGGGGCTCGGGCGGGCGCTGGCGTTCACCGGGGCGACCGAGCAGGCCGACCTCTTCGGCCGCCGCGCCCTGGACCTGGCCCGGGCGCAGGGCGACGACCGGCTCGTCGGCGCCGCGCTCCAGGCGGGCCTCTGGATCGGCCTGCGCCCCGCCGACGCCCCGGCCAAGCTCGTCCGCGCCATCGAGCTGTGCGCGCTCGCGCACCGCACCGGCGAGCTGGGCCACCTCGGGCCGGCGGCCTACTGGCGGGGCCACATCTGCTACCTGCAGGGTGACCCGGCCGGTCTGGGAGAGGCGCACGACGACCTGGTGCGCATGGCCCGGGCCACGGGCGAGGCGTTCTTCGACTACATGGCCGGCTGCGTGCGGTACGGCCGCCAGTTCGCCGCCGGCGACCTCGCCGGCGCCGACCGGACCTGCACCGAGCTGCTCGAGTTCGGCGAGGCCTTCGGGACCGACGACACCGAGGGCTCGTCGGCGGTGCAGACCTTCATGGTCCGCCGGGAGTCGGGCGCGCTGGAGCGGGTGCGGCCGCTGCTCACCGGCACGGAGTCACCCGAGGGGCACTGGGCGCCGGGCCTGCTGGCCCTGTACACCGAGCTCGGGCTGCACGAGCCCGCGGACCGGTTGCTGCGCTGGCTCTTCGACGGCCGGCTGGCGCCCCACGAGGGCACCGCCCAGTGGCCGTGCGTGCTGGCGTTCCTCACGGAGGCCGCGCTGCAGCGGGAGGACGAGGCCGCGCTGCGCACCCTGCGGCCGATGCTGGCGGAGTACGCCGGGACCAACCTGGTGGCCGGCCAGTTCGTCGCCGTCTTCGGCAGCGCCGACCGGTACCTGGGGATGGTCGACTCCGCCCTGGGCCGGTCCTCGGCGGAGTCCCTGCTGGCGGCGGCGCTCGAGATGGACAGCCGGATGGGGGCGACGCTGCACCGCGCGCACAGCCTGGTCGCGCTGGCCGCGCACCTGCGGCGGGCCGGCGCGCCCACCCGCCGGGTCGCCGAGCTGGTCGAGGAGGCCAGGGGACCGGCGGAGGAGCTGGGGCTGGCGCGGGTGCTGCGCGCCCTGGCCGCCGTCGAGCCGGCGGCACGGGTGCCGACCCCCCGGCCGGCCACCGGGCCGGCCGGCCTGACCGCCCGGGAGACCGAGGTGCTCCGCCTGGTGGCGGCGGGCCTGCTCAACCGGGAGATCTCCGCGCGGCTGGTGATCAGCGAGAACACCGTCGCCAACCACGTGCGCAGCATCCTGGCCAAGACCGGCGCCGGGAACCGCACGCAGGCGGCGCTGTACGCGGCGTCGCACGGGCTCCTGGCGGCGTCAGACGGGATGCAGTGAGCCGTCCGGCCGCACGGTGGCCGAGACCTCGACGACGACGTCCGCGGGCAGCCCCGCGCGGACGGCCGCCCGGCGGATCGCGTCGGCCGACGGTGCCTCGTACAGGCAGTAGGTCTTCCGCTTGTCGGCCGAGAGGAACGAGTACAGCCACTGGACGCCCTCGTCGTCGTTGATCGCGTTGACGCCGTCGGCGACCTCGGCGGTGACCTCGAGGACGTCGGCGTACCGGCGCTCGATCATGAAGACGGGCATCGCGGGACCTCCGCCGGGGCACAGGGGTGGCGCCGACGGTACCGACGCGACGGGGTCCGGGGACACCCCTCCACTGCGCGTTCGGCATGACGGAACTTCCTCTCGTCGGCATAGCGCCCAGCGCTACGTCGGTGAGCGTCCTGCTCCGACGACGTGTCGCGGACCACACCGCGCGCTCCACGGGAAGGAGACGTCATGACCGCGAGGACCCGGATCGGTGCGGCGCTGGCCGCCGCGGCGCTGCTGGCCGCGGGCTGCGGCGGCGACGACGCCCCGGCCCCGGCCGAGGAGGGCGACGACGGCCTGGTCCCGCTCACCGTCGCCGACACGGCCGGTGCGCCGCTGTACTTCCTCACCTACGGCGACCAGGAGGGGTTCTTCGAGGACGCCGGCCTGGACCTGGAGATCACCGCGTCCACCGGCGGCGCGACCGTCATCCCGCAGCTGGTGGGAGGTGACCTCGACGTCGCCGGTTCGAACGTGGTGTCGGTCCTCATCGGCGCCGGGGAGGGGCTGCCGCTGCGGATGGTGGCCGGCGGGACCAGCACCTCCGAGGAGGTCGAGCAGGACTTCTCCGCGCTGATGGTCCGCGCCGACAGCCCCGCGGCGGACATCGGCGACCTCGCGGGTCAGCGGGTCGCGGTCAACAGCCTGCGCAACATCAACGACATCGTGCTCGGCTCGATGCTGGAGGAGGCCGGCCTCTCCTTCGACAGCGTCGAGTTCGTCGAGCTGCCGTTCCCCGACATGGCCGCGGCCGTGCAGCAGGGCGACGTCGCCGCCGCGATGCTGATCGAGCCGTTCCTGACCATCGCCGAGCAGCAGGGGATGCGGATCATCGGGCGGCCCTACTCCGACCTCAAGCCGGGGCTGCAGATCGGCACGTACGTGATGAGCGAGCAGTTCGTCGCCGACAACCCCGACGCCGTCACGGCCTTCCAGGAGGGTGTGCAGGCCACCGCCGACGCCATCCGCGAGGACCCGGACGGCTTCCGCGCGGCGCTGCCGGAGATCGGCGACGTCGACCCCGCCCTGGCCGAGCAGGTGCGGATCAACCTCTGGCGCGGCGGGACCGACCGGGAGTCCCTCGAGCTGATCCAGGACCTGATGGTGCGGTACCGGCTCCTGGAGGAGCCGGTCGACCTGGACGAGGTCGTCGTCGGCTAGAACGGCGGCAATTCGACATCGCGGAACTCCGACTCGCGGTCTGTGCAAAGGGTGGAACGATGCCTAGATTGGTGCCCATGCCGTGGGACTCCGTCACCGCCGCGCCGGTGAGTGCAGACCGGCCGGTCGTCGTCGTCGGGGCGGGGCCCGTCGGGATGACCGCCGCCGCCACCCTCGCCCACGAGGGCCTGCCGGTGGTGGTCGTCGAGCTGCACCCCGAGCCCCGGCCGGACTGGCGGGCCAGCACCTTCCACGCGGCGACGCTGGAGCTGCTGGAGACCATCGACATCACCGGGCAGATGCACGCCGAGGGGCTCGTCGTCCCGAAGTACCAGTTCCGCGACCGGGTCGACGGGCTGGTCGCCGAGTTCGACTTCCGCCTCCTGGCCGACGAGACCCGCTATCCCTACCGTCTGCAGCTCAACCAGCAGCACCTGGTGCGGATGCTCCACGACCGGCTGCGCCAGGACCCGAACGTGTCGCTGCGCTTCGGCACCGAGCTGACCGGCCTGCGGGTCGAGGCGGACGGCCCGGTGCTCGAGCTGCGCGGTCCCGACGGCGCCCCCACCGAGCTCGCGGCGTCCTACGTCATCGGCGCCGACGGCCCGCGCAGCGCCGTCCGCAACGCGCTGGGCGTGCCGTTCGAGGGCTTCACCTACCCGGAGCGGTTCGCGATCACCAGCACCTCGGTCGACCTGCAGGAGCTGCTGCCCGACCTCGGCCACGTCAACTACGTCGCCGACCCGGAGGAGTGGCTGTTCATCCTGCGGACGCCGGAGTCCTGGCGGGTCGTGTGGCCGGTGCCGGAGGGCATGAGCCTGGAGGAGGCGACCGCGCCGGAGCGGCTGCAGCAGCAGCTGCAGCGGGTCGCGCCCTACGAGCCGGGCTATCCGGTCATCGACCACCAGGTCTACAACGTGCACCAGCGGGTGGCCGGGGCGATGCGGGTCGGGCCGGTCCTGCTGGCCGGCGACGCCGCGCACATCAACTCGCCGATCGGCGGGGTGGGCCTGAACTCCGGCATCCACGACGCGATGGACGCCGCCCGCCGGCTGGCCCGCATCGCCCGCGGGGAGGGCGACCCGGAGGCGGAGCTGGCGACCTACGACCGGGTGCGGCGCACCGTCGCCCGGGAGTACGTGCAGGCCGACACCCAGCGCAACACCGACCGGCTGCGGGAACGCGACGACGCCGTCCGGCGTCAGCACCAGGAGGACATGCGGGCGATCGCCGCCGACCCGGAGCGGGCCCGGGCCTACATCCGCCGGGTGTCGTTGCTGGAGAGCGTGCAGCGGTTCGGCATCGGCCGCCCGCCCGCCGAACTCGAACTGGAGGCCCTGTCATGACCGCATCTCCCGAGACGCGCACCGACCTGGAGCTCGAGGCGCTGTACCGCGACCTCGCCGCCGTCGACCTCCAGCCGCTGTGGACCATCACCCAGCAGCTGCTCACCCCCACGCCCCAGCCGAAGGCGATCCCGTGGCTGTGGGCGGCGGAGACGATGAAGCCGCTGGCCCGCCGGGCGATCCAGCTGGTGCCGGTCGAGCGCGGCGGCGAGCGACGGGTGCTCAGCCTGCAGAACCCGGGGCTCGGCGGTCTGCCGTACGCGGCGGGCACGCTGTGGGGCGCCATCCAGTGCCTCGGCCCGCGGGAGACCGCGCCGGCGCACCGGCACAGCCCTGGCGCGGTCCGCTGGGTCCTCGAGGGCGAGGGCGTCTGGACGACGGTCAACGGCGACGCCTGCGACATGCACCCCGGCGACCTCGTGCTGACGCCGTCGTGGAACTGGCACGACCACGTCAACGGCGGCGACTCGGAGATGTTCTGGTTCGACGGCCTGGACCTGCCGATGGTCGAGGCGCTGGACGCCGTCTTCTTCGAGCAGTACCCGGGCCCGGGGGAGAACCAGCCGCAGCCGGCCGAGCACAACCTCTCCGAGCGCGCCCACCCCCCGGGCACCCGCTACGTGCAGGGGTCGGTCGACGGGCCGCTCACCCCCGCGCCCTCGCCGCTGCTCATCTACCGCTGGGCCGACACCGCCGCCGAGCTCGACCGGCTGGCCGGGCAGTCCGACGAGCCGGTGCTGGCGCTGGAGTACGTCAACCCGACCACCGGGGCCAGCGTGCTGCCGACCCTGGGCTGCTCGGTGCTGCGCGTCCGGGCCGGCGGGCACAGCACGCCGGTGCGCCGGTCCGGGAACGCCGTCTTCGTGGCCTTCCAGGGATCGGGGTCGACGGTCATCGACGGCCAGCGTTTCGACTGGAGCCCGGGCGACATGTTCGTCGCGCCCTCCTGGTCGGCCGTCGAGCACGCGGCCGACGAGGAGAGCGTGCTGTTCCTGCTCACCGACGCCCCCGTGCTGCGCGCGCTGGGCATCTACCGGGAGCAGGTCCTCCCCGCCCCGCAGACGGTGACCGGGACCTTCACCCCCCGCTGACACCCCCGCACTCGACACTGGAGATCCGTGAAGCTCGCCCTGTTCGACGACAACCGGCTCGGCGTCGTCTCCGCCGACGACACGACGCTGGTCGACGTCACCGCCGCGCTGCCCTGGCCGCACGACCCCGACCCGGTGACCGCCGGCTGGTGGCGGGCGCTGTGCCGGGACTTCGCGACGGTGGCCCCGCGGCTGCGCGAGGCCGCCGAGGCCGGGTCGCCGCGGCCGCTGGCCGAGGTG
Source organism: Geodermatophilus sp. CPCC 205761 (assembly GCF_051383655.1). Lineage (NCBI taxonomy): Bacteria > Bacillati > Actinomycetota > Actinomycetes > Geodermatophilales > Geodermatophilaceae > Geodermatophilus > Geodermatophilus sp. CPCC 205761. The sequence goes on along the minus strand of NZ_JALPKQ010000010.1, from coordinate 5,669 downwards.
GCCCTGCGGGCGCCGGTGCTCGGCCCGTCCAAGGTGGTCGCCGCGGCCAGCAACTACGGCGACCACGTGGCCGAGATGCACGGCGTCCAGGAGCGCACGCTCGGCCGGGTCGAGGCCTGGATGATGGAGTTCGACGTCTTCCTCAAGGCGCCGTCGTCGATCGTCGGGCCGGGTGCGGAGGTCGTCCTGCCGCCGGACGTCGTCGCCGCCGGGCACGAGGTGCACCACGAGTCCGAGCTGGTCGTGGTCATCGGCGCCGGGGGCAAGGACATCCCCCTCGAGTCGGCGATGGACGCCGTCCTCGGCTTCACCGCCGGGCTGGACATCACCGTGCGCAGCGCCGCGGACCGGTCCCGCCGCAAGAGCTACGACTCCTTCAGCCCGCTCGGGCCCTGGCTGGTCACCGCCGACGAGATCGGGAACGGCTCGGACCTCGACATCCGGCTCACCAGCGGCGGGGAGGTGCGGCAGTCGGTGAACACCCGGGACCTCATCACCCCGGTCCCGCAGATCGTCGCCTACGCCTCGACGATCATGACCCTGCTCCCCGGCGACGTGCTGTTCACCGGCGCCCCGCCCGGGGTCGGGCCGATCGCGTCGGGGGAGAAGCTGGAGATGACGATCAGCCGGATCGGCTCCATGGCGGTCACCGTCCGCTGAGACGGCCGGCGACACGGCCGGCACGGTGACGGAGTCCCTGCGGGCGGCGCCCGGGCGGGGCTCAGGGCGTGCTGCTCAGCCGTTCCTGGACCCGCCCGGCGGCCTCGATGACGGCGGGAGCCAGGGCGCGCACGCCCTCGACGTCGCCGGTCCGGCTGCTCGGCGCGGCGATGCCGATGGCGGCCAGCGGCGTCCCGGTGCTGTCGCGCAGTGCCACGGCGACCGCGGAGACGCCGTCGGCGCTCTCCTCCCAGTTCAGCGCGTACCCCTGGGCCCGGATCTCGCGCAGCTCGTCGAGCAGGGCCGAGCGCGTCGCGAGCGCCGCCGGGGTGTGCTGGGGGAGCTCCTCGTCGGGGTAGCGGCGCTCGATCTCGTTGGGCGGGAGCTCGGCGAGGATCGCCTTGCCGACGGCGGAGGCGTGCGCCGGCCGGACGATGCCGGTGCGGTTGCCGACGCGGACGGAGCGGAGGCTCTCGATGCAGTCGACGAAGCGGATCGTGGCGCCCTCGAGCACCGCGAGGCTCGCCGTCTCCTGGGTCTGCTCGCGCAGCTCCTCGAGGACGGGCCGGGCCACCCGCCGGATGTCGATGCGGCTGATCGCGGCCAGGCCGATCGCGTTGAGCGCCGGGCCGGGGCGGTAGGCGCCGTTCGGCCGGTCCTGCATGACGAAGTCCCGGCGGCGCAGGGCGTTGAGCAGGCGGTGGGCGGTGGACCGCGCGACGCCCAGCAGGTCGGCAGCCTCGGCGACCCGCAGGGCCTGTCGCTCACCGATCAGCTGCAGCAGCCACAGGGCGTTGTCCACCGAGGTCAGCCCTGGGCCCGCCGTGGGGTCGACGGCCGGAGAGGTGCGACCGTCCTCGTTCGCCATGAAAGAACACTATTCCAGCTCATCCCCGGAGTACGGAATCCTCCGCGCAGGATCGGGTGGCCCTCCTGAGCGGCTGCGCCCGACAGCTCCCGGGGTCGGCCAGCGTCCGTTCCGCAGCACGGAACTGCGGTGGTACCCGTCGTGCGGTTCCGGGGGGCGGCCTAGCGTCCTAGGGGTCCTCGTCGACCAGTCAGGGAGTTCCGTGAGCGCGCTGGAGCACAGACCGAACCATTCCGACCTCCCGCGTGCCGGGGTGGGTGCCTGATGCGACTGGCGACCATCCGCACCGCCGAGGGCACCCGCGCCGTCCGGCTGGACGGCGACCGGGCGGTGGAGACCGGGCACGCCGACGTCGGGGAGCTGCTCACCGAGCCGGTCTGGCGCGCGGTGGCCGCGGCCGCCGACGGGCCCGGGCACGACCGCGGCGGCCTCTCCTTCGCCCCCGTCGTCCCGCGGCCCGGGAAGATCATCTGCGTCGGTGTCAACTACGCGGCGCACATCAGGGAGATGGGCCGCGAGCTGCCCGAGTACCCGACGGTGTTCGCGAAGTTCGCCGAGTCACTGGTGGGCGCCCACGACGACATCGTGCTGCCGGCGGCGTCCGAGGCGGTGGACTGGGAGGCCGAGCTGGCCGTCGTCATCGGGACGACGGTGCGGCACGCCGACGAGGCGGCCGCGGCCGCGGCGATCGCGGGGTACTCGGTGCTCAACGACGTCACCGCGCGGGACTGGCAGTACCGCACGCTGCAGTGGCTGCAGGGCAAGACGTTCGAGGCGACCACCCCGTTCGGGCCGGAGCTGGTCACCCCCGACGAGGCGGGGGAGGGGCTGGCGCTCTCCTGCGCCGTGGACGGCGAGGCGGTGCAGTCGGCCAACACCGCCGATCTCGTCTTCGGGCCTGCGGCGGCCGTGTCCTACCTGTCGACGATCCTGACGCTGCGCCCCGGCGACGTCATCGCGACCGGCACCCCGGGCGGGGTCGGGCACGCGCGGAAGCCACCGCGCTACCTGACCGCCGGCTCGGTGCTCACCACGTCCATCAGCGGCCTCGGCGAGTGCCGCAACGTCTGCGTCGAGGAGAAGCGGGCATGACCAAGCCGGAGACGATCGACTGGTGGGTCGACGGTGAGCGGCTGTTCGGGACGGCACTGGGGCGGCTGACCGACGAGGAGTTCGACGCCCCGTCGCTGCTGCCCGGATGGAGCCGGCAGTACCTGCTCGCGCACGTCGCCCGCAACGCCGATGCCCTGGTCAACCTGCTGAACTGGGCGCGCACCGGCGTGGAGACCCCGATGTACGCCTCGCCCGAGGCCCGCGAGAAGGGGATCGCGGAGGCCGCGACCCTGTCGGCCCCCGCGCTGCGGGCGGAGGTGATGGCCGCGACCGGCCGGCTGGCCGACGCGGTGCAGGGGCTGCCCGACGAGGCGTGGTCGGCAACCGTGCGGACGGCGCAGGGTCGCGAGGTGCCGGCGTCGGAGGTGCCGTGGATGCGCTGCCGGGAGGTGTACGTGCACGCGGTCGACCTCGACGCGGGGGTCGGCTTCGCGGACGTCGCCGACGAGGTGCAGGCGGCGATGATCGACGACGTCTTCCGCATGTGGGACCGCCGCGACCAGGTGCCCGACGTCGTGGTGTTCGCAGGCGACCGCGAGTGGGGGACCGGCAAGGTCGCCGTCTCGGGTCCGCTGCCGGCGGTGACCGGCTGGCTGACCGGCCGGACCCGAGGCGAGGGCCTCGAGGCCGACGACGGGATCCCGGAGGTGCCGGCCTGGCTGTGACGGCCGCCCCGTTCCGCTGACCGACGGTCGCCCCGTGCGGAGCCGCCGGCCGGACGCCGTCTCCTCCCACCCACGGCCGGGCGTCGAGAAAGTCCTCGGGGATGTCGTCGGCCGTGTCGATCGGGGGGCCGGCCGTTCGACGTGTCAGTGAGGGCGGGGTGGACGCCGGTCACGAGGACCGGTGCCCTGTCCCGGATCCGAGGAGGAACCGAGATGCGCTACATGGTGATCGTCAAGGCGTCCCAGGACAGCGAGAACGGCGTCCTGCCCACCGAGCAGGAGCTCGCCGACATGGGCGCCTACAACGAGCAGTTGGCCAAGGCCGGCGTCATGCTCGCCGGCGAGGGCCTGCACCCCAGCTCCAAGGGCATGCGGGTCCGCTTCGACAGGGACGGGAGGACGACCGTCGTCGACGGCCCGTTCGCCGAGACCAAGGAGCTGCTGGCCGGCTACTGGATCCTGCAGGTCAGCTCGCGCGAGGAGGTCCTCGAGTGGGTCAAGCGGGCCCCGTTCCGCGACGGCGAGGTCGAGATCCGGCAGGTCTTCGAGGCCGACGACTTCGGCGAGGCGTTCACCCCCGAGCTGCGGGAGCAGGAGGAGCGCATCCGGGCGACCGCGGCCCAGCAGCAGTCCTGACGACGGGGGCGGGGCGGCGGTGAGCGACGGGACGACGACGCACCGCGTCGTCGAGGCCGTCTGGCGGATCGAGTCCGCCAAGCTCGTCGCCGCCCTCACCCGCGTCACCGGGGACGTCGGCCTGGCGGAGGAGCTGGCCCAGGACGCGCTGGTCGCCGCGCTCGAACGGTGGCCGCAGGCCGGCGTGCCGGACAACCCGGCCGCGTGGCTCATGGCGACCGCCAGGCACCGGGCGATCGACGTCTTCCGTCGCACCGAGCGGCTGGAGCGCAAGACGGCCGAGCTCGGGCGGGAGCTGTCCGAGGCCGAGGAGCCCGACTGGGCCGCCGCGCTCGACGAGGTCGTCGAGGACGACCTCCTGCGGCTGGTCTTCATCGCCTGCCACCCGGTGCTCTCGCGGGAGGCGCGGGTCGCGCTGACGCTGCGCCTCCTGGGCGGCCTCGCCACCGACGAGATCGCCCGTGCGTTCCTCGTGCCCGAGTCCACCGTCGCCCAGCGGATCGTCCGCGCCAAGCGCACCCTCGCCGCCGCGCGCGTGCCCTTCGAGATGCCCTCCGGGCCCGACTTCACCGCCCGGCTGTCCTCCGTGCTCGAGGTCGTCTACCTGGTCTTCAACGAGGGCTACGCGGCGACGGCGGGCCGGGACTGGACCCGGCCCGAGCTCTGCCAGGAGGCGCTGCGACTCGGCCGGATCCTGGCCGCGCTGACGCCGGGGGAGTCGGAGGTGCACGGCCTCGTGGCGCTCATGGAGATCCAGGCCTCCCGCATGCGCGCCCGGATCGGGCCGGGCGGTGAGCCGGTCCTGCTGCTCGACCAGGACCGCGGCCGCTGGGACCACGTCCTCATCGGCCGCGGCCTGGCCGCGCTGCGCCGCGCCGAGGAGGCGTGCACCGGCCTCGGGCCCTACGGGCTGCAGGCGGCCATCGCCGCCTGTCACGCCCGGGCGCGGACGGCGGAGGAGACCGACTGGGTGCGCATCGCCGCCCTCTACGAGGCGCTGGCCGAGCTGGCGCCCTCGCCGGTCGTCGAGCTCAACCGGGCGGTTGCCGTCTCCCGCGCCTACGGTCCCGCGGCCGGCCTCGAGCTGGTCGACGCCCTGACCGGCGTGCCCGCCCTCCGCGGCTACCACCTGCTGCCCGCCGCCCGGGGCGACCTGCTGCTCCAGCTCGGCCGCGGCGCCGAGGCGCGCGCGGAGTTCGAGCGGGCGGCCGCACTCACCCGCAACGAGCGGGAGCGGGCAATCCTGCTCGGCCGGGCCGGGGGGCTGCCCGGCTGAGTGCTCGCGGGTCAGCTCCCGGCCGTCGCTGCCGGCGGCCGTGAGCTCGATCCAGGGCACCGCGCCGAGCCCGCCCTCGTCACCAGTGCACCGCCGCTGCCGGCCATCGACATGAGCTTCGGCGGGCGTCCGCGCCAAGGGAAGAAACTGTCGTAGGTCGAACGTGTGTTCGACTCGTGACTTCGACGTCAGTGGAGCAGACCGGCATCGAGCAGCTGCTGGTCGGCTGGTTGGGTGAGCGGCCGCTGCTGGGCGGGCGGTTGCCGGTGGCGTTGCTGACCCGGGCGCAGAAGGCCGCCGAGCTGCAGCGGGTGCAGCGGGCGAAGGCGGTGTGCGCCGGCTACGAGGCGGAGCTGGTGCTGGGGCTGGCCGATGACACCCCGGACAGCGGCGATCCGCCGCCGGGCGGCCCCGGTGCGAAGCGGGGGTCGTGGGCGCCGGACGCGGAGCT
>NZ_JALPKQ010000109.1:0-1272 GCF_051383655.1 Geodermatophilus sp. CPCC 205761 | reverse complement strand
CTAGTGCCGCGGCTGCCAACCTTTGCCCGGTGCAGGACCGGTTCTCGGCTGGGGCGGTGCCGGTCAGCCTTGTCTCGTCTGATCCTGACTTCCCCGCAGGAGATGCGAGATGGTCCAGCCCGTGCAGGTCCGGCCGATCAGCAACGACGAGGGCATGCGGCTGCTGCGCATCGTGCGCCGCGGCACCGGGTCGGTGGTGACCTGGCGGCGGGCGCAGATGGTGCTGCTCTCCGCGCAGCGGATGCCGGTGGCCAAGATTGCCGAGGTCACCTTCACCAGTCCCGACCGGGTCCGCGACGTGCTGCACAACTTCAACGCCGACGGGTTCGATTCGCTGTATCCGCGCTACGCCGGCGGTCGGCCACCGAAGTTCACGCTGCCCCAACGTCAGCAGATCAAGCAGATCGCGCTGAGCCGCCCGGCCGATCACGATCTGCCGTTCTCGGTCTGGAGCCTGTCCAAGCTGGCCGACTTCCTGGTCGCCGAGGGGGTGGTCGACGACATCTCCCACGAGGGCCTGCGCCTGCTCCTGCGTGACGAGGACGTCAGCTTTCAAGCCGTGAAGACCTTCAAGACCAGCACCGATCCGGACTACGAGGCCAAGACCAGCCGGGTGCTGGCGCTCTACGCGATCGCCGACGGGATCGTCGAGCCCGGGCCGGACGACCCGACGATCGTGTTCTGCGTCGATGAGTTCGGGCCGCTGAACCTGCAGCCTCATCCGGGCAAGCAGTGGGCGCCACGGGCCAGCGGCCGCGGGGACCCGACTGCTCCGCGACGGCGCCGACGCCGGGCGACCTACACCCGCCCGCACGGCGTGCGGCACCTGTTCGCCGCACTCGACCTGCCCCGCGACAAGCTCTACGGCCACGTCACCCACCGCAAGGGCCGCACCCAGTTCCTGGCCTTCTGCCGGTACCTGCGCTCGCTCTACCCGGCCGACGTGCGGATCGCGATCGTCTGCGACAACTTCAGCCCCCATCTGTCGACCACCCGCGATGACCGGGTCGGGGCGTGGGCCGAGGCGAACAACGTCGAGATCGCCTACACCCCGTTCTACGGCTCCTGGCTCAACCGCATCGAGGCGCAGTTCACTGCCCTGCGCTACTTCACCCTCGACGGCACCGACCACCCCACCCACCGCGAGCAGGCGCGCATGATCCGCCGCTACATCGGCTGGCGAAACCGGCACACCACCGACCCAAAGCTCCGCAAGGTCATCAAGCGCGCCTCCACCATCAAGAAGGCGAAGGTTGCCTGACCCGGCACTAG
>NZ_JALPKQ010000108.1:0-1272 GCF_051383655.1 Geodermatophilus sp. CPCC 205761 | reverse complement strand
GGGTGTCTGAGTTCAGGACATCGTGCACACCTGTCTCGGGACATCGTTCACAGCCTGAGTCCGGGGGTGAGCGATGGGGATGCCGGAGCTGGTCGTCACCGCAGTGCTGGTGGAGGGCCGCACCAAGAGCGAGGTCGCGCGGGACTACGGCGTCTCCCGCCGGTGGGTGATCACCCTCGTCCAGCGGTTCCTCGCCGAGGGCGAGGCCGGTCTGCAACCGCGGTCCCGCCGGCCCCGCCGCAGCCCGACCAGGACCGCGACCGCGCTCGAGGACCAGATCGTCGCGATCCGCAAGGATCTGGACCGGCACGGCCACGAGGCCGGTGCGGCCACCATCGCCGCACACCTGATCCGCCGGCACGGGGCCAGCCCCGCAGTGTCCACGATCTGGCGGATCCTCACCGCCCGCGGCTTCGTCACCGCACAGCCACACAAGCGGCCCAAGAGCAGCTACGTCCGCTTCGAAGCCGCCCAGCCCAACGAGCGCTGGCAGGTCGACATCACCCACTGGCCGCTGGCCGACGGCACCGACACCGAGATCTGCAACTGGCTCGACGACCACTCCCGCTACTGCCTGGCCAGCACCGCCGCAGCGGTGTTCACCGCCCCGGCCATCGATGCCGCCTACCGCGCCACCGCCGCCCAGCACGGCGATCCCGCCGGGGTGCTCACCGACAACGGCGCGGTCTTCACCGGCCGCTACCGCGGCGGCGGCAGGGTCGCCCTCGAGGTCACCCTGCACGCCCGCGGCGTGATCCTCAGCCACTCCCGCCCCTACCACCCGCAGACCTGCGGCAAGGTCGAGCGCTTCCACCAGACCCAGAAGAGGTGGCTGGCCACCCAGCCGGACCCGACCACCACCGCCGGCCTGCAGGCCCAGCTCGATCGGTTCGCCGCCTACTACAACACCGTCCGGCCGCATCGCGCGCTCGGCCGCCGCACCCCGACCGAGGCCTACACCGCCCGCCCCAAAGCCGCCGCCAGCGGCATTCCGCTCATCGACGGCCACTTCCGGGTCCGCCACGACAAGATCGACTCCAACGGCAAACTCACCCTGCGGCACAACAGCCGGCTGCACCACATCGGCCTGGGCCGACGGCACGCCGGCACACCCGTCCTGGTCCTGGTCCACGATCTGCACATCCGCGTGCTCAGCACCAGCGGGCGACTCCTGCGCGACCTGATCCTCGACCCCAGCCGGGACTACCAACCACAGGCCTCAACGTGAACGATGTCGCGAGACACCTGTGAACGGTGTCCCGCGACATCGCA
>NZ_JALPKQ010000107.1:0-1393 GCF_051383655.1 Geodermatophilus sp. CPCC 205761 | reverse complement strand
CGCGGCCGCGGCCGGCCGGCCACCGGTGCGCCGGAGCGCCCCGCCGCCCAGCAGCCGGCCGGCGGGCAGACCCGCCCGCAGTCCGACCCGGTGCCCGCGCCCGTCGTCCCGGCCGGCGACGTCGCCACCGTGCTGCCCACCGACACCACCTTCGCCGAGCTCGGCGTCCCCGCCCCGCTCGTCGAGGTGCTGACCGCCAGCGGCATCACCGCGCCGTTCCCCATCCAGGTGGCGACGCTCCCCGACACCCTCGCCGGGCGCGACGTCCTCGGCCGCGGCCGCACCGGCTCGGGCAAGACGCTGGCCTTCAGCCTGCCGCTGGTCGCCCGCCTGGCCGCCTCGACGACGCGGCGCCAGCCCCGGCGCCCCCGCGCCCTGGTGCTCGTGCCGACCCGCGAGCTGGCCAACCAGGTGCACGCCGTCGTCGACCCGCTGGCCACCGCGCTCGGCATGCGCGCCACCGTCGTCTTCGGCGGCGTCGGCCAGAACCCGCAGGTGCAGGCCCTGGCCGCCGGCATCGACGTGCTCATCGCCTGCCCCGGCCGGCTCGAGGACCTCATCGGGCAGGGCCACGCCGACCTCTCGGCGGTCGAGGTCACCATCCTCGACGAGGCCGACCACATGGCCGACCTGGGCTTCCTGCCCGGCGTCAAGCGGCTCATGGACCGGACGCCGAAGACCGGCCAGCGGCTGCTGTTCTCCGCCACGCTGGACAACGGCGTCGACGTGCTGGTCAAGCGGTACCTGTCGGCACCGACCACGCACTCGGTCGACCCCGCCGTCGCGCCGGTCTCCACGATGACCCACCACGTGTTCCGGGTGGACGCCGCCGACAAGGCCGCCGTGGTGAAGGAGCTCGCGTCCGGCCTGGGCCGCAGCGTGCTGTTCACCCGCACCAAGCACCAGGCCAAGAAGCTGGCCAAGCAGCTGACCGCGGCCGGCGTGCCCGCCGTCGACCTGCACGGCAACCTCAGCCAGAACGCCCGCGAGCGCAACCTGGAGGCGTTCAGCAGCGGGGAGACCCGCGTGCTCTGCGCGACCGACATCGCCGCCCGCGGCATCCACGTCGACGACGTCGCGATCGTGGTCCACGTCGACCCGCCGGCCGAGCACAAGGCCTACCTGCACCGCTCCGGGCGCACCGCCCGCGCCGGCGCCGGCGGCACCGTCGTCACCATCGCCACGCCCGACCAGGCCGGGGAGGTCCGCACCCTCACCCGCCAGGCCGGCATCGCGCCGGAGGTCACCGCGGTCAAGCCGGGCGCCCGCGAGATCACCGCGCTGACCGGCCCCGCGGCGCCCCACGTCGAGCCCGCCCCCGCGCCGGCGCCCCAGCCGCAGGGCCAGGGCGGCGGCCGGCGGCGTCGCTCCGGTGGCGGCAAGTCGGAGGCCA
>NZ_JALPKQ010000106.1:0-1450 GCF_051383655.1 Geodermatophilus sp. CPCC 205761 | reverse complement strand
TGCCTGGCCTCAACCGGTGGTTGCAACACCTGCCTGGTGCAGTGAGCGTAGGTGCTCGTCCAGGACCTCCGCGGGGGTCTTCCAGTCGAGGACCTTGCGGGGTCTGCTGTTGATTGCGGCCTGGACGGCGAGGAGGTCGCCCAGGGCCCAGCGGGAGAGGTCGGTGCCCTTGGGGAAGTACTGGCGCAGGAGGCCGTTGGTGTTCTCGTTTGTGCCGCGCTGCCAGGGTGAGTGCGGGTCGGCGAAGTAGACGGCGATGCCGGTGTCGATCTTGAACTGTGCGTGCGCGGAGAGCTCTTTGCCGCGGTCCCAGGTCAGTGAGCGCAGCAGCTCGGCAGGCATCGTGGCCATCGTCGTGGTGAGGGTGTCCTTCATCGCGATGGCGCCGTAGCCGCCCAGGGCGGGTCCGTTCTTGACCGGCGGAACAGTGCCGTAGCCCTCCAGACGCGGCAGGTGAACGAGCAGCGTGTAGCGGCTGGTGCGCTCGACCACGGTGCCGATAGCAGATCGGTTCAGGCCGATGATGAGGTCGCCCTCCCAGTGCCCGGGGACCGCTCGGTCCTCGGCTTCGGCCGGCCGCTCGCTGAGCACGACGTCGGGGGTGACGTGACCCTGCGGCTTGTTGCGCGAGCGCTCGCGGGGCTTGCGCAGCGCCCGCCCAGTCCGTAGGCAGGCCACCAGCTCACGCTTGAGCGCGCCGCGCCCTTCGATGTAGAGCGCCTGGTAGATCGCCTCGTGGCTGATGCGCATGTCCGCATCGTCGGGGAAGTCGACGACGAGCCGTCGGCTGATCTGCTCCGGACTCCAGGCCCTCGCCCAGCGACGGTCCGCACGATGGGGCTTGTTCAAGCCCTTCCAGGTCGTCGGCGGCCCCGCCGCGACCGTCCCGTCGGGCCGCTGCAACTGCCCGCTCAGCCGCGTCTGGACGTACTCCTGCAGCCGCGGATTGCTCGCGAGCTTCGTCGGCTTGGGGCGCCGAGCGGCGGTCTGCGCCTTCCACTGCGCGACCGTCGCCCGGTACTCGATTCTGCCGCTGCGGGTCGCGGCGTTCCGTCGCAGCTCGCGCGAGATCGTGCCGGGATCGCGCTCGAGTTCACGAGCGATCGCCCGGACCCCGAGACCCTTCGCCTTCAGCAGAGCGAGGTCCTCACGCTCGTGGAACGACAGGTAGCGGCCGGTGGGCTCGGCCAGGCTCAGCGGCGGCATGCCGCCAGCGTGGCGAAACCAGCGCGACGCGACTGGCGTGGACACGCCGATCTCGAGCGCGGCGTCCTCCGTGCGCCTTCCCTGCGCGATCAAGCGCCAGAACTCGCGCTCCACATGCCTGGAGGGCATCGGCCGGCCCGGTGAGCGCATCGCGGGCCGCAAAGCCCGATCCGCGTGCTGCTGACGTCGCACCATCGAACACCTCCGTGATCACGGGGTGTTGCGACGACCGGTTGAGTCCGCC
>NZ_JALPKQ010000105.1:0-1453 GCF_051383655.1 Geodermatophilus sp. CPCC 205761 | reverse complement strand
GGGTGTGTCAGCTGGCCTGTGTAAGTGCCTGACTCGGTGATGGGTCAGGCCAGGTCGAGCCGGCCCGGGAACATGATGTCGAACTGGTTGAGTGCTGTCTTCCAGGCGCCGCTGCCGCGGCCGGCGGTGGCCCGGGTGGTAGTGCGGCCCATCTCCTTGCAGGCCAGGTAGAGGACCTTGATCAGGGCCTCGTCGGAGGGGAAGTGGCCGCGGTTGCGGGTGCTGCGGCGCAGCTGACTGTTGATGCTCTCGATCATGTTCGTGGTGTAGATGACCTTGCGGACCTCGGGGGCGAAGTCGAACAGCGGAATGACCCGCTCCCAGGAGTCGCGCCAGCGGCGGATGACCGCGGGATTGTTCCGGCCGAAGTCGGACTCGGCCAGCGCCTCGAGCTCGGCGCGGGCGGCGGCCTCGGTCGGCGCGCTGTAGATGGTGCGCAGCAGCGCGGCGACCTTCTTGCGGTCGTTGTAGTTGACCCAGCGCAGCGAGGCCCGGACCAGATGCACGATGCAGGTCTGCACCACCGTCTCGGGCCAGACCGCGGTGATCGCCTCGGGCAGCCCGGTCAGCCCGTCGCAGACGGCGATGAGCACGTCGACGACTCCGCGGGCCTTGAGTTCGTTCATCACCCGCAGCCAGAACTTGGCGCCCTCGGTGGTCTCCACCCAGATGCCCAGGACCTCCTTGCGGCCCTCGGCGTCGACCCCGACGGCCAGGTGCGCGGCCTTGTTCCGCACGCTGCCGCCGTCGCGGACCTTGCAGACCAGCGCGTCGAGGAAGATCACCGGATAGACGCTGTTGAGCGGGCGGGACTGCCACTCGGCGACCTCGGCGTGCACCGCGTCGGTGATCTTGCTGATCAGGTCCGGGGAGACGTCGACGTCGTAGATCTCGGCCAGGTGCGCGGTGATGTCGCGGGTGCTCATGCCCTTCGCGTAGAGGCCGAGGACGATCTTGTCGATGCCATCCAGCCGGCGCTGGCCCTTGCGCACGATCTGCGGGGTGAACGTGCCGGCCCGATCCCGCGGTGTCTCCAGCGCCACCGGCCCGGCCTCGGTCAGCAGCGTCTTGGGCGTGCTGCCGTTGCGCGAGTTGCCCGAGCCGCGACCGGCCGCGTCGCCGGACTCGTAGCCCAGATGGTCGGTCAGCTCCTCGGCCAGGGCGGCCTCCAGCACCGACTTCATCATCTGTCCCAGCAGCCCGGAGTCCCCGGCGATGTCCAGGCCTTCCTCGCGGGCCTGGGTCACCAGCCGGCGCGCCAGGTCCGGTGAGACCAGCGGTTGCTCCCCGCCGTCACGGCGAGGCCGGCCCACCCGTCCTCGAGGCTTCTCGGCCGGCACCGCACCATCGTCGACCACCGGCGACTGCACTGCGTCTGTCACTGCGTGTCCTCTCCGAGCCATGAGGGCTCAGCTTCGGAGTCACGCACTTACACAGCAGACCTGACACGCCC
>NZ_JALPKQ010000104.1:0-1456 GCF_051383655.1 Geodermatophilus sp. CPCC 205761 | reverse complement strand
GGGGGCAGCGGCAGGTCGGCGGCGAGCAGCGCCGGCCCGGCGACCAGCAGCTGCTCGGCGACCGGAACCGCGCCGGCCCCGGCGGCCAGCGTGCCCACGACCGCGACCGCGTCGGCCAGCTCCCCACCCGACCCGCCGGCCGCCTCCGGCAGCCCCACCCCGGTCAGCCCCGCCCCGGCCAGCGCCGCCCACAACCGGGCATCCCAGGCCCGCCCGGCGCCGAGCACGAACGGCTCGTGCGCGGCGAGGATGTCGCGCACCGTGCCCACCACCAGCGCCCGCTCCGCGCTCACCGCAGCCCCAGCCCGCGGGCCACGATGCCGCGCAGGATCTCATTCGTCCCGCCGCGCAGCGTGTACCCCGGCGCGTGCAGCTGCGCCTCGGCCAACGCCCGGCCCAGCGGATCCGGGGAGTCCAGCGACGCCGGCACCGCCACCACCCTCCGCACCTCATCGACCACGTCGGCCTCGAACGTGGTGCCCACGTCCTTCACCAGCGCCGCCGGAATGTCGGGCAACTCCCCCCGATCCAGCGCCGCGGCGATCCGCAACGACAACTGCCGCAACGCCAGCAACCGCGCCGACAACCGGCCCAGCGCCGCCAACTGCCCGCCGTCCCCGGAGTCACACGCCCGCCGGGCGAACTCGGCCAGCACCGGATACGTCGACAGGAACCGCTCCGGACCGCTGCGTTCGAACGCCAGCTCCGCGGTCACCTGCGCCCACCCGGCCCCCTCCGCCCCCAGCAGCATCCCGCCGGGCACCACCACCTGGTCGAACACCACCTCGTTGAAGTGGTGCCCGCCGTCCAGGATCCGGATCGGATTCACCGTGATCCCCGGCAGCGACAGATCCACCAGCAACTGCGACAACCCGGCATGCCGATTTCCCGGATCCAGCGGCGCGGTGCGCACCAGCACGATCCCGAAGTGCGAATGGTGCGCATTGCTCGTCCACACCTTCGCCCCCGACACCACCCAGTCCCCGGCGCCGTTGCGGACCGCCTTCGTGCGGATCGAGGCCAGATCCGACCCCGAGTCGGGCTCGGACATCCCGATCACGAAGAAACACTCCCCCGCCGCGATCCGCGGCAGGATCGACCGCCGCTGCTCCTCGCTGCCATACCGCAACAGGTTGGGCCCCGACTGCCGATCGGCGATCCAGTGCGCCGCCACCGGCGCGCCGGCCGCCAGCAGCTCCTCGGTCACCGCATACCGCTCCATCGCCGACCGCTCGTGCCCGCCGTACCGCTCGGGCCAGGTCATCCCCAGCCAGCCCCGCGCCCCGAGCTTGCGGGAGAACCCCGGATCCACCCCGGACAGCCAGGTGTCCGCGTGCGGCGTGAACGACCCGGCCGCCAACTCACCGGCCAGGAACTCCCGCACCTCTCCCCGCACCCGCTCGGCCGCCTCCGACCGCGGCGCCGGCGCCAGACTCAACGGACTGCTCATGCGCTG
>NZ_JALPKQ010000103.1:0-1537 GCF_051383655.1 Geodermatophilus sp. CPCC 205761 | reverse complement strand
CTAGCTTTCGCCCTTGACGTCAAGGGCGCCTGCGGACGTGCCTCAGTGGACCGGGCACTGTGGCGTCCGGCCTCGGGCAGCAGCGCGGTGATCGGTCCGGCGGTGGGGCCTGGTCGGCAGGCTGATCAGGCGCCGTCGAGCGGCAGGCTTTCTTCTGCGCCGTGGGCGGCCCCAGGGCGAGCGGGCGGCAAGCTAGGTTGCGCCGTCGTGCGGCATAGCTGAGCCAGCCGTCACCGCTCGCTCTGGTGCCGGGCTCGACGGTAGCGCTGTTCGTCGAAGGGTTGTTGGGTCGTCAGCAGCGTGAAGGCCAGGCGGCAGGCGTGACGTGCTAGCGCGATGCGGGCCGGGATGGGTCGCAGGCCGCGGGCTCGCAGTTCACGGTGTCGGTCGATGAACGGGCCGCAGTGTTGAGACAGACCCCAGGCCAGGTTCATCAGCGCGTCACGGTGCTCGGGCAGCCCCTGCCGGGAGATGGGGCTGCGCCGGTTGATCGTCGCGGACTTGTAGCTGGCCGGGGCCAGGCCGGTGGCCGAGTAGAGATGCTCCGCGGTGGGGAACCGCGCGATCGGCAGGCTGAAGGCGGTGAAGGCGGCGGCCCGGCTGGTGGCCACGCCGGGCAGCGTGGTGAGGATCTGCCCGTCGCTGCTGGCCAGCAGGGCGGCGATCTCGTCGTCGACCGCGGCGATGTCAGCGTGCAGCGCGCGCCAGCGGGCCAGGCTGCGGCTCAGCCGTGCGGCCCGGGCGGCGGCGTCGGCCGGCGGCGGCAGGCAGGTCCGCCAGCGCTGGACCCAGAACTCCGCCTCGCTGGTGAGCACCCGGCCGCGGGCTCGAGCGCGGAGCGAGCGAACCGAGGGCGGGCGGCCGGCGAAGGCGGCGGCGCAGTCCAGCACCGCCTGTCCGATGACGCCGTCCAGCGGCAGCGCCCGGCCGTGTCCCTCCGGGGCTGCCAGGCCGGGGCAGAGCGCATGCAGCTGGTCGTGCAGCCGCTGCTGGGCGACCTTGTGCTCGGCGACCAGGCCCCGCCGGTGGCGCACCGCGGCGGCCAGCGCGTCCTGGAGCTGGTCGGGGACGGGTCGGCCCTGGCCCTGCCGGGCCAGGTAGGTCAACGCCGCGCAGTCGCGGTCGTCAGTCTTGAACCGTCGAGAACCCAGCTGCGCGCGGGCGGCGGCGGTCTCCGACGGTGCGAACACCCGCACCGATCGGGGAAAGCGCTGGCTGAGCTCACGCACCCAGGCCTGATGCAGCCCGCCGGTTGCCTCGATGGCGAAGACTGGCCCGGCGGTTCCGGCGTGATCGATGACCAGCCGGTGCAACTGGTCCAGGCCGGGGCGGAGGACCGGCAGAGACAGAGGCGGCACCACCGTCCCGGCCTCGCCGGTGCTCAACCAGACCCGGTTACTGACCTTCCCCGGGTCGATCGCGACCACCAGCGTCGATGCCGGCAACGCCTCGTGCAGTAGCCCCACGACAACCTCCCGTCCTCTGCGGAAACGTCATCTGGACGCTCCCGCACGGACGGGGTCAACGGCTATCAGCT
>NZ_JALPKQ010000102.1:0-1634 GCF_051383655.1 Geodermatophilus sp. CPCC 205761 | reverse complement strand
CGCCGGCCGGCTCAGCCTGCAGCCGGAGGACGACGCCCTGACCGCCGTCGTCCGCGCCGCCGAGGAGACCGCCCGCGTGACCGCCGCCGCGGCCCCGGCCCCCGCCGCGCCGGTCGTCGCCGGCAGCGCCGCCGCGCAGCGGGCCGTGGACACCGCGATGGCCCAGCGCGGCGACCCCTACGTCTGGGCCGCCGCCGGGCCGGACGCGTTCGACTGCTCCGGTCTGGTGCAGTACGCCTACGCCGCCGCCGGCGTGCGGCTGCCGCACTCCAGCCGCATGCAGTCGACGATGGGCGCCCCGGTCTCCCGCGCCGACCTCCGGCCCGGCGACCTGGTGTTCTTCTACAGCCCGGTCAGCCACGTCGGCATCTACATCGGCAACGGCCAGATGGTGCACGCCTCCACCTACGGCCAGCCGGTGAAGGTCGCCTCGGTCGACTCGATGGGCGGCTACCACAGCGCCCGCCGCCTCGCCGGCTGACCTGGAGGGGCAGAAATGGCCATTTCTGCCCCTCCAGGTCACTGGCCGTGCCGTCAGTGGCCGCGGAACGCCTCCTCGAGCCACCACGACGGCTCGTCGGCGGCCACCTTGGCGTCGACCAGCAGTGGCGCCTCCCGCGGCCCGGCCACCCAGCCGGCGACCGCGGCGAGGTCGTCGACGCCGCGCACGGTGACCGCCTCGAACCCGTGCCCGCGGGCGATGGCGGCGAAGTCGGTCTCCGGGAAGCGGACGGTGTCCAGCGGGTGGCCCTCGGGCCCGAAGTGGTGCACCTCCGCGCCGTAGGCGGCGTCGTCGTAGACCACGACGACCATCGGCAGGCCCAGCCGGACGACGGTCTCCAGCTCCGCGGCGCCCATCAGCGCACCGCCGTCGCCGAGCGCGGCGACCGGCAGCCGGTCCGGCCGGGCCAGGGCCGCGCCGATCGCGGTGGCCAGCCCGAGCCCGACGGACTGGAAGGCCTGGGTGAAGCAGAAGCCGAACTCGTCGGGGACGTCGAGGAACATGCTCGGGTAGCCCATGAAGTTGCCCGAGTCGACGGCGACCACCCGCTGGGCCGGCAGCAGGTCGTCCAGCGCGATCGTGAGGGTGCGCGGATCGATCCGGTCGCGCCCGCCCAGCGGCTGGAACGGCACGTCCCGCCAGCGCACCCGCTCGGCGATCGCCGTCCGCACCGCGGGGGTCCGGTAGCCGGGCGTCCCCACCTCGCCGAGGACGGCGGCCACCGCCTCGGCGGTCGCGCGGACATCGCCGGCCACCCCGAAGGTGAGCTCGCGGTGCAGGCCGAGCGCCGCGGGGTCGTCGTCCACCTGCACGACGACGGCGTCGGCGGCGATCAGCCGGCCGTGCCGCATCGTCCACATGTTGAGCGCGCAGCCCCAGCCGACGACGAGGTCCGCGCCCCCGATGAGCTGCGCGGCCAGCGGCGAGGCGAACCCGCCGGAGACGTCCAGCGACCACGGGCTGCCGACGAACAGTCCCTTGGCCACGGCCGAGGTGGCCAGCAGCGCGCCGCAGCGCTCGGCCAGGGCCTCCAGCGCCGCGCGGCAGCCGGGTCCGCGGGCGCCGCGGCCGGCCACGAACACCGGCCGGCGGGCGTGGCGCAGCGCGTGCGCCAGCCGCTCGGCGTGCTCGG
>NZ_JALPKQ010000101.1:0-1697 GCF_051383655.1 Geodermatophilus sp. CPCC 205761 | reverse complement strand
ACGACGGTGTTCAGGTCGCCGACGACGCCGAAGTCGGCCAGCTCGAAGATCGGCGCCTCGGGGTCCTTGTTGACCGCGACGATCGTCTTCGACGTCTGCATGCCGGCCCGGTGCTGGATCGCCCCGGAGATGCCCACCGCGATGTACAGCTGCGGGGAGACGGTCTTGCCGGTCTGCCCGACCTGGAAGGTGTGCGGGTAGTACCCGGAGTCCACCGCCGCCCGCGACGCCCCCACCGCCGCGCCCAGGGAGTCGGCCAGGCCCTCGATGATCGAGAAGTTCTCCGCCGAGGCGACCCCGCGCCCGCCGGAGACCACGATCGCGGCCTCGGTCAGCTCCGGGCGGGAGGACTTCTGCTCCACCACCCGGTCCACCACCCGGGCCGCCTTCGCCGCATCCGACAGCTGCACCGGCACCTGCTGCTCGGTGCCGGCGGCCGGCGCCGGGGTGGGGGTGACCGCGTTGCCGCGCACCGTGTAGATCGGGGTGCCGGTGGTGACCCGCGAGTGCACGATCGTCGCCCCGGCGAACGCCACCTGGGTCGCGGTGCCGTCGGCGGCGATCTCGGTGACGTCGGTGAGGAACCCCGAGCCGGTCTTGATCGCCAGCCGGCCGGCGACCTCCTTGCCCTCCTGCGAGGACGGGATCACCACCGCCGCCGGCGACCTCTCGGCCACCAGCGCCGCCAGCACCTCGGCCTTCGGCGCCACCAGGAAGTCCTCGACCTCCGGGGACTCGGCGACGTACACCGTGGCCGCGCCGTACTCGGCCAGCTGCTCGCGCGCGGCGGCCGCCGCGCCCGGGGCGCCGACGACGACCGCGGCGGGCTCGCCGAGCGCGCGGGCGGCGGTCAGCGCCTCCAGGGTGGTCTTGCGGACGCCGGCGCCGTCCGGGTTGAGCTCGACGAGGACCAGGACCTCAGCCATGGGGAACTACCTCTCTTCTTCGAATTCGGTCGCCGGTCAGACGATCTTCTGCGCGGCCAGGTAGTCGACCAGCGCAGCCGCGCCGTCGCCCTCGTCGGTGACCTTCACGCCGGCGCCCTTGGGCGGGCGGCCGGCGAAGTCCAGCACCTGGCTGGTCGCCGTCGCCAGGCCCACGGTGCCCGGGTCGATGCCCAGATCGGCCAGGGTCTTGCGCTCCACCGGCTTCTTCTTCGCGGCCATGATCCCCTTGAAGGAGGGATAGCGCGGCTCGTTGATGGTGTCCCAGGTGGACACGATCGCCGGCAGCGGCGCCTGAAGCGCCCAGTAGCCGCCGTCGGTCTGCCGCTCCACCTTCGCCACGTTCCCCTCGACGGTGAGCTTGCGGGCCCCGGACAGCTGCGGCAGCCCGAGCCGCTCGGCCAGCAGCGCCGGCATCACCGACAGCTGCCCGTCGGTGGACTCCGCCCCGCACAGCACGATGTCGAACTCCAGCTGACCCAGCGCCGCCGCCAGGATGGCGCTCGTCTGCGGCGCACACGCCCCGTGGATGCCCTCGTCGGAGACGTGCACCGCCCGGTCCGCGCCCATCGACAGCGCCTTGCGGATCGCGTCGGCGGCCGAGTCCGGACCCACGGTCAGGATCGTCACCTCACCGCCGTGCGCCTCCTTCAGCGTCAGCGCCTCCTCGATCGCGTACTCGTCGATCTCGTTGACGACGTTGTCCGCACTCCCCCGGGCGACGGTGTTGTCCTGAGGGTCCAGGTTCCGCTC
>NZ_JALPKQ010000100.1:0-2473 GCF_051383655.1 Geodermatophilus sp. CPCC 205761 | reverse complement strand
CGAGGCCGAGACGCTGCTGCACGCCCGCGGGCTGGGCGAGGGCGAGCCGCTGGACCGGCTGCTGGCCGCGGCGTCCCGGGTGCGGGACGCCGGGCTGGCCTCGGCCGGCCGGGCGGGGGTGGTGACCTACAGCCGCAAGGTGTTCATCCCGCTGACCCACCTGTGCCGGGACCGCTGCCACTACTGCACGTTCGTGACCACCCCGGGTGCGCTGCGGGCGGCCGGGAAGGCGCCGTTCCTCTCCCCGGACGAGGTGCTGGAGGTGGCCCGGGCGGGGGCGGCGCTGGGCTGCAAGGAGGCGCTGTTCACCCTCGGCGACCGCCCCGAGGACCGCTGGCCGGTCGCCGCGTCGTGGCTGGAGGCGCACGGGTTCGACTCCACCCTGGCCTATCTGCGGGCGATGGCGATCCGGGTGCTCGAGGAGACCGGGCTGCTCCCCCACCTCAACCCCGGCGTGCTGACGTGGGAGGAGATCCAGCGGCTCAAGCCGGTCTCCGCCTCCATGGGGATGATGCTGGAGACCACCGCGACCCGGCTGTGGGCCGAGCGCGGCGGCCCGCACTACGGCTCTCCGGACAAGGAGCCGGCGGTGCGGCTGCGGGTGCTGGAGGACGCCGGGCGCTCCGCCGTCCCGTTCACCACCGGCGTGCTGCTGGGCATCGGCGAGAACTACGCCGAGCGGGTCGACGCGATCCGCGAGATCCGGGCCTCGGCGCACCGGCACGGGCACGTGCAGGAGGTGATCGTGCAGAACTTCCGGGCCAAGCCCCGGACGGCGATGGCCGGCTCGGATGACCTGGAGCTGCAGGAGTACGTCGCCGCGGTGGCGGTGACCCGGCTGCTGCTCGGCCCCAAGGCGCGGGTGCAGGCGCCGCCGAACCTGAGCGACTCCACCGAGCTGGAGCTGCTGCTGCGGGCCGGGGTGGACGACTGGGGCGGGGTGTCCCCGCTGACCCCGGACCACGTCAACCCCGAACGGCCCTGGCCCAACATCGACAAGCTGGCCGCGCTGACCGCCGAGGCCGGGTTCACCCTCCGCGAGCGGCTGGCCGCCCAGCCCCCGTACGTGCGCTCCCCCGAGCCGTGGCTGGACCCCCGGGTCCGGCCGCACGTGGCGGCGCTGGCCGGCCCGGACGGGCTGGCGGTGGAGGGCCGGCACCCGGCCGGGCTGCCCTGGCAGGAACCGGACCCGGCCTGGACCTCGACGGGGCGGGTGGACCTGAACGTGGAGGTCGACACCGTCGGCCGCACCGCCGACCGGCGCAGCGACTTCGACGCGGTCTACGGCGACTGGGCCGAACTGCGCGACCGCACGGTGGACGCCCGGTCGGGCGCCTCGACCGCGCTGGCCGCCGGTGACCCCGCCGTGCACGCCGCCCTGCGCCGGGCCGAGACCGACCCGGCCGGGCTGACCGACGCCGAGTACCTGGCGCTGCTGGGCGCCGACGGCCCCGATCTGGCCGCGCTGTGCGCGCTGGCCGACGCCGTCCGCGCCGACACCGTCGGCGCGGACGTCACCTACGTGGTGAACCGGAACATCAACTTCACCAACGTCTGCTACACCGGCTGCCGGTTCTGCGCCTTCGCCCAGCGGCGCACCGACGCCGACGCCTACACCCTGTCCCTGGCCGAGGTCGGCGACCGGGTCGACCAGGCCTGGGCGGCCGGGGCCACCGAGATCTGCATGCAGGGCGGCATCCACCCCGACCTGCCCGGCACCGCCTACCTCGACCTGGCCCGGGAGGTGAAGCGCCGCCGGCCGGGCATCCACCTGCACGCCTTCAGCCCGATGGAGATCGTCAACGGCGCCGCCCGCACCGGCCTGTCGTTCGAGGAGTTCCTGGTCGCCGCGAAGGAGGCCGGCCTGGACTCCGTGCCGGGCACCGCGGCGGAGATCCTCGACGACGACGTCCGCTGGGTGCTCACCAAGGGCAAGCTGCCCACCGCCACCTGGCTGGACATCATCCGCACCGCGCACCGGATCGGCCTGCCGACCACCTCCACGATGATGTACGGGCACGTCGACACCCCCGCGCACTGGGTCGCGCACCTGCGCACCCTCGCCGCGGTCCAGGACCAGACCGGCGGGTTCACCGAGTTCGTGCTGCTGCCCTTCGTGCACCACAACTCCCCGATCTACCTGGCCGGCGTCGCCCGCCCGGGACCCACCGTGCGGGAGAACCGCGCCGTGCACGCCGTCGCCCGCCTCCTGCTGCACGGCCGGATCGCCAACATCCAGACCTCCTGGGTCAAGCTCGCCGACGCCGGCACCAAGGCGGTGCTCACCGGCGGCGCCAACGACCTGGGCGGCACCCTGATGGAGGAGACCATCAGCCGGATGGCCGGCAGCGAGAACGGCTCGCTGAAGACCATCGCCGAACTCGAAGCCATGGCCGCCGCGATCGGCCGGCCCGCCCGCCAGCGCACCACCGAGTACGGCACCCCCACCGCCGAGCGGATGGCCACCGCCCGC